>JALYZL010000487.1 GCA_030948875.1 Actinomycetota bacterium | reverse complement strand
CCGCTGCCGACAGCGAGCTGGCAGCGGCGGGGGTGCCTCGGCTCGCCTTCGACACCGACGCGGTGACGCCGTACTCGGCCGCGGACGGGAGCACGAGCGCAGGCTTCGGTCCGGCGTCGGCGACCTGGGGCCATCCGCGGTAGGAAACGACCGCGGTAGCCATCACGAAGAGGACGGATGCGCCGGCCAGCATCGACCCTGCCGTTCCGAACCCGGCGATATAGGCGCGCGTCAACCGCATACTCTGCACCAGGTCTCATCGGCACGTTCGCGGCGGACCTTTAGCCCTGCGACGAAATTTCTCTGCCGAGAGCCGTGCACTAGCCTCGCGCCCGATGCCCGAGGTCGCGATCGCCGTAGTCGCGTGGAACACCCGCGACCTGCTCGATGCCTGCCTGCGCTCGCTCGAGCGCGACGCCCAAAGCGGCCTGGCCGAGGTCTGGGTCGTCGACAACGGCTCCACCGACGGCTCCGCCGCCCTCGTCCGCGAGCGCTACCCGTGGGCCCACCTGCTGGAGGGCGCCAACGTCGGCTTCGGCGCCGCCGTCAATCGCGTCGCCGCCCAAACCGCGAGCACGTGGATCGCGGCGGCGAATGCCGACGTCGAGCTCACCGATGGAGCGCTCGAGGCGATGTTGAGCGCGGGAGCGGCCCACCCGGGGGCGGGCGCCATCGCCCCGCAACTCGTGCTCGGAGACGGACGGATCCAGCACTCGGTGCACCCGTTTCCGACGCTCGCGTTGACCCTCGCCTTCAACCTCGGGCTGGCCGAGGCGATCCCCACCCTCGGTGACCGGTTGGCGATCGAAGGCCGGTGGGACCCCACCCGAGCGAGGAACGTCGACTGGGCGCTCGGGGCGTTCGTGCTCGTGCGCCGCGAGGCGTGGGACGCGGTCGGCGGGTTCGATCCGCGCCAGTGGATGTATGCCGAGGATCTCGACCTCGGCTGGCGGCTGCGCCAGGCCGGCTGGCGCACGTGGTTCGAGCCCTCCGCGGTCGTCCGTCACGCCGGCGGCGCCTCGACCTCGCAGGCGTGGGGCAGGCAGAGCACCGAGCGGTGGGTGTGGAGCACCTACGCGTGGATGCTCGACCGCCACGGGCCGGCGTTCGTGCGCATCACGGCGATCTTGAATCTCCTCGGAGCCGCCGCTCGGGCGGCGCTCCTCAGCGTCCGCGCCCGCCGCGATCCGGCCCGATTCGCCGACCGGCGCGCGGGTATGCTCGGGTGGATGCGGCTGCACCGGATCGGACTCTCTCGAAGAACTTTCTTAGAACGGCACCGGTAGCGGGGCGGCGCCTCGTAGAATCAGCACCATGGCTAGCAAAAGCAACTTTGGGCGCGATCCCGGCCTCCAGGCTCGGATGGTGCTCACCCTGTTCCTTCTCGGACTCGTGTACGCGGTCCTCGTCGGGGTGCTGTTCGCCGCCGGTGCCGGCGCGGTGACCATCGCCGTCGTCGCGGGCGCCCTGTTCCTGGTCCAGTTCTTCACCTCCGACAAGCTCGCGCTCGCCTCGATGGGCGCCCGCGAGGTCGCGCCCGCGCAGGCGCCCGAGCTCCACGCGATCATCGACCGCCTGTGCGTGGCCGCCAACCTCCCGAAGCCGCGCGTGGCCATCGCCGACACGCCGATGCCCAATGCCTTCGCGGTCGGCCGCTCGCCCAAGTCATCGACGGTGTGCGTGACCACTGGGCTACTGCAGACCCTGGACCCCGCCGAGCTCGAAGCGGTGCTCGGCCACGAGCTCACCCACATCCAGAATCGCGACGTGATGGTGATGACGCTCGCGAGCTTCTTCGCCTCGATCGCCTCGTTCATCGTCCAGATCGGGTTCTGGTTCGGCGGCGCCTTCGACGATGGCGACGGCAACAACCCGGGTTTCTTCGTCGTCATCCTGGTGTCGGCGGTGGTCTACGCCATCTCCTTCCTTCTCCTGCGGGCGCTGTCGCGCTACCGCGAGTTCGCGGCCGACCGTGGCTCGGCGATCATCACCGGCCGGCCCAGCGCGCTGGTCTCCGCGCTGATGAAGATCAGCGGGAACATGCAGCGAATCCCGCAGCGAGACCTTCGCGCCAGCGAACCGCTTGCGGCCTTCTACATCTTCCCTCCGCGCGCCAAGTCCGCGATCAGCACCGCATTCGCGACCCACCCGTCGCTCGAGAAGCGCATCGCCGCCCTCCAGCGCCTGGAGTCCCAACTCCAGGGCACCGCCTAGCGGCACAAGCTCCGGTCGAGCAGGGCCCCGGCCTCTTCGGCGGGAGCGGGCCTGCCGAACAGGAAGCCCTGGGCCCCGTCGCATCCCAGCCGGCGCAGCTGCTCGAGCTGGACCGCGGTCTCCACCCCCTCGGCGACCGTGCCGAACCCCAGCGCGTGCGCGAGCTCGACGATCGCGTTGACGATCGAGGCCTGGTCCGGATTGCGCCCCAGCTCCTCGACGAAGCTCTCGTGGATCTTGATCGCGTCGACGGGTAGGCCCTTGAGGCTCGACAGCGAGGTATGGCCGGTCCCGTAATCGTCGATCGCGAGCGTGATCCCGGTGGCCTTGAGGCGATGCAAGACCTGCCGCGCGACATCGAGGTCGCCCGTGAGCGAGCCCTCGGAGATCTCGAGGCACACCGCCCCGGCGTCGTTCCCGCTTGCGTCGAGCGCGCGGGCCAGGGCCGCGCCGAGACCGGCGTCGCCGAGCTGACGGGCCGAGAGGTTGACCGAGAGCGTAACGTCGGGCTTGGTCTCCCGCCAGTGCGAGAGCTCGCCCAGCGCCTGCTCGAGCACGTACTCGCCGATCGCGATCACGAGTCCCGTCGTCTCCGCCAGGGGCATGAACTCGCTCGGCGCGATCAGCCCGCGCTCGGGGTGTTCCCAGCGCACGAGCGCCTCGAAGCCGACCAGGCGGGAGGAGCCGTTGAGGGCCACCTTCGGCTGATAGTGGACGCGAAGCTCCGTGCGTTCGATCGCGCCGCGGAGCGCCGCCTCCATCTCGATTCGCTCCATCCCGCGCTGGCGCAGGGACTCGTCGAAGAGCTCGTAGCGCGCGCGTCCTCGCGCCTTGGCGCGGTACATCGCCGCGTCCGCCTCGCGGATTACCGTCTCGGCCGCGACTCCGGGACCTCCCGCCATCGCGATGCCGATGCTCGCCGTGATCGACGCGTCGCCATCGTCGAGCGTGATCGGGGACCCGACCGTGTGGACGATCCGCTCCGCGATGAGCAGCGTCTCTCGCTCGCTGGCGAGCTCCTCGAAGAGAAAGGTGAACTCGTCGCCGCCGTAGCGCGCGACGGTGTCCATCGGTCGCAGCATGGTCCGCATCCGCTCGGCCATCCCTTCGAGCACGCGATCGCCTGCGGCGTGGCCGCGCGTGTCGTTGATGCTCTTGAAGTTGTCGATGTCGAGGAAGAAGACGGCGAGGGCCGCGCCGGTTCGTTGCGAGCGGTCGAGGGCCACGGCGAGGCGGTCGAGGAACAGCGCTCGGTTGGGAAGCCCGGTAAGCGGGTCATGGAGCGCCTGGTGGGCAAGCCGAACCTCGGAGCGGTTACGCTCGACCGCGTAGGAGATCGCGCGCCCGAGCATGGCGGGACCCAGCTCGTTGCGGATCAGGTAGTCCTGGGCTCCCGCGCGCATCGCGCTCAGACCGAGCGCTTCGTCGGCGCGGTCGGCGACCACGACGATGGGGATGTCGGGGACCGAGGTGTGCAACAAGGCGAGCGGTCCGAGGTCGCCCGCAGTGTGGATCGACAGCAGCACGCACGAGGCGCCGTATTCGATCAGCTTCCGGGCGGCGTCCTCGAAGCGCTCGGCATTGGCGATCGCCAGGCCTTCGCTCCACCGGGCCCGGAGCATCTCGGTGAGTTGCAGCGCACCGCGCCGATCGTCGTCGACGAGGAGGACCCTCACGGGTCCCGCCGTCCCTGTCTGGTCGTCCGTTACCGGCAGCACTCCCAGTCCCTGCTCAATGCTTCGAATCCTTTTGGCGCCTCCTACGAGTGCTTAAACCAATGCGGGCGCCTCAAGTTGGTGGGTTGCGGTCTCGACTGCGTTAGCCTCAAGGGCGATGGGCTTCTTTGACGTCATCACGGGCAAGCGCAAGCTCGCCGGGCCTGCCCCGGACCGGTTGTTCGCCATGTCGACGGCCTACGTCACGCTCGAGACCAGCCTCGGCATCACCACGCGGGGCGCGGCGGCGATCGTCTTCCAGCCGCTCCCCACCGCCGATTTCGAAGCGATCGTCCGCGACATGGAGGAGGTCGTCCGCGGCACCGCCGCGGACAGCGGCACCACCGTCGAGAGCACCGACGACGCCTACGGATACCGCTGGCTCGTGCTCCGCGGCAAGGACTTCGAGGATCTCGTCGTAGGGATCAACGCGGTCAGCGGCGCGCTCGAGATGGGCGGCTACGGCGACCGCGTCCTCTGCGCCGTGTTCGCCTTCCAAGACGACAAGGGCCGGCCCCTCCACTGGATCTACAACTACAAGCGCGGCACCTTCTATCCCTTCGTGCCCGCGCCCGGGGATCAGCAACGCAACAACGAGCGCGAGCTCCAGCTCAAGGCCCAGATCGGCCGCGAGCTACCGGTCGAAGAGGAGCTCGAGCGCTGGTTCCCCCTTTGGGGGATTCCTGTGTAGGCGGTGCGCCACCCCCGGCTCAATCGGGTGCCGCACGCCGTGAAGATCCAACTCTGGAGCTACAACTACGATCCCGAGCCGACCGGCATCGGCATCGTGAGCACAGTCTGGGCGCAGGGCCTGCGCGACCTCGGGCACGACGTCGAGGTCGTGGCGGCGCATCCCCACTACCCCGATCCGCGCTGGGGCGTCCGACTCCGTCCTTACCGCGAGGTGCGCGACGGGATTCGCGTGCTCCGGCTCCCATTGTGGATCGGACGTCGGAGCGCGGCCGAGCGCTACCGCCAAGAGCTCACGTTCATGGCCGCGCAAACGGCGGCGACGCCTTTTCTCAGCAGCCCTGACGTGTTGGTCTCGACTTCGCCCTGCTTCCCTGCGCTGCTGCCCGCGATCGTGAACGTCCGGACTCGCAAGATTCCATGGGTTCTCTGGCTACACGACTTGCTGCCGGACGGCGCGACCGCTACTGGCCTGGTCGGCGATACTGGCCCGGTGCTGGCCCTCGCTCGGCGGCTCGAGCGAGCGGCTTACCGAGCGGCAGACCGGATCGTCGTGGATTCGCGCTCGTTTGTCGACAATCTCGTCGCCAAGGGCGTGCCGCCGGCGAAGATCGAGCTCATGTCCCTGCCCGCAACGCGGGTCCCCCTGAGCGCGGCGTCCCCGCGAGCTAATGGGAACCTGCGAATCCTCTCCATGGGGAATATCGGCCACACCCAGGGGCTGGCGTCATTCGTACGGGCCTTCGAGGCGCATCCCGAGCTCACCGCCGGCGCCACCCTCGTCATCACCGGCACCGGCGTCGCCGCGGACGAAGCTCGGACCGAGGTCATCACCGACGACGTCCGCATGCTCGGGGTGGTCGATGACGGCGAACTCGAGCGCCAGCTGCGCGCGGCGAACATCGGCTTCGTCAGCCAGCGTTACAACGGATCCGAGTTCAACATCCCCTCCAAGATCATGAACTACATGGCCTATGGCTTGCCCGTCCTCGCCGCGGTGGATCCGTCCGGGGAGGCGGCGCGGATCGTTCGCGAATCGCGGGCAGGCTGGATCGTTGACTCCGGCGATCCCTATGCCTTTCCGCGCGAGATCGCCCGTCTTGCGCACGATGCCACCGAGATCTCCGAACGCGCCGCCAATGCGCGCAGCTACGCCGATGAGCATTTCACCCAGCACGGCTTTGCCACGCGCTTCGAGGCGATACTCTGGTCCGCCGTCGAGGAGGCGTCAAGGGAACGAGCGTGAGCGCCTGCGGTGTGGTGTGCCGGACCCGCCCTCGAAGGCCGGCTGCCGCGAGGTCTCCTGTGGCTAGCGGTCGGCGTTAGGGCACTGGGCGAGACAGACCCCACCAGCGCGGACACCGTCGCGAGCGGCGCCGGTCACACCCGCTACGACCTCTTCGCGCCAGCCGGCTTGCCGCGCGGGTCCTAATTCTCGTGCACGAGGGCGGATGGCAGGATCGACCCGGGCTCACCCGGTCCCCCCCGTTTCAACCCGCCTGCGGGTCACCGCGTGGCTGCAGACCCGCACCCGGTGACGGTCGTTACCAGCGGCCTCGCGTCTCCCGCGCGGGGCTCCTCGACTCGTCGTAATGCGTGGGGCAGGACATGCGGCGACCCGGTGGTAACGTGCTAATTTGGTGCGCGCGGGCCAGCGGGATCTTCATCCCCGCATTGATTCGATCTCATCCGTCAGTCGGACCGCCTCTCCCCCTTGCACGACTATCAACGACTTCTGTCACGTCATAAGTTCACGCTGCTGGCGGCATCCATCATCGGTGCTGCCGTAGCGTTCGCGTACTCCGCGACGGTTACTCCCCGCTACAACGCGACCGCGGCGATCCAGTTCCAGGACATCACGACGCAGGAGGGCCTCGTCGGAACGGCCGCGGCCACCCTCGAGACGCCTGCGGCGCTCTCCGCCGGCAGCTTGCTCAATGTTACGGACGCGACCGTACTCGGAGCGGCCCGCCGGACGCTGGGCACAAACCTGACGATGACACAGCTGCGCAATGCCGTTTCGCCTTCGGTCGATGCGAATTCCAACTTCGTCGACGTCCAGGCGTCAGCTACGAGCGGCAGCTTCGCAGCGAGGCTGGCCAACGCGGTCGCACGGGCCACGGTCGACCAGACCAATCAGCAGCAGAGGGCGATCTTCCAAGCCGATGCAGTGACCCTGTCGCGACGGATAGCCACGATTCGCGACAACCCCGCAAATCTCACCACCCGCCAGAACGATCAGGCGACGCTGTCCCGCCTGCAGACGCTGGGCATCGTCGCCCGTCCGGCCGCGATAGCGACAACCGCACAGACACCGTCCAGCCCGGCTTCTCCCAAGCAGGCATTCGACACCATCCTCGGTGGTATTCTCGGACTGATCGTTGGCCTCGGCATCGGCTACGTCCGCGAATCCCGGGACCGGCGCCTGCACACCCCCGGAGACATCGCCGAGGAAGTCGAAGGGCTACCCGTGCTGGGCCTGATCTCCGACAGCGTCCTGGGTGGCGCTCCCCTTCTCAGTCCCAACCATGATGCCGAGACGCGCGTCGCCGTGGCCAACTTCGGCATCCTGCGGCGCAACGTAGAGCTGCTGAACCTCGAGGGGAGGAGCCTCAAGCTCGTGGCCGTCACGAGTCCCGCCCCCGAGGAAGGCAAGACCACCGTTGCGCTATCGCTCGCCTGCGCGTTCGCGAGCGTCGGACGCCACACCATCCTCGTCGAGGCCGATCTCCGCCGTCCGACGCTAGGGGATCGGTTGGGGCTGGAACGTACTCCCGGATTGTCCGAATACCTCGCGGGTAACGCAGAGCCCACCGACATCCTCCATCTCGTACCGCTGTTGGGGCGCCCATCCCCTTCGACGAACGGTCGGCCCGACTCGCTCGTAACGATTCTTGCGGGCGAGGTCGTGCCGAATCCCGACGAGCTGTTGGCGTCGAGCCGCTTCAGCGACGCGCTGGCCGAGCTCGCCGAGGCGTATGACGTTGTCGTCATCGATACGGCTCCATTGCTACCGGTTCCCGATACGCTCGAAATCCTGCCCCTGGTGGACGCCTATCTCATCTGCATACGCGAGGGCCGGACCACGAGCACCGACGTCTCAGCATTGCGCACGCTGCTGAGACGGCTTCCGCCCAAGCCCTCCGGCTGTGTCACCACGGGGGTCCCGCAGCGGGACTACAAGGCGTCTGGCTATTACGACTACTACACACAGCATGTCGCGGGTGACTCGCAGGCTGACACCGTAGTCGGTTAGCCAGGCGCCGGCGTCAGCGTCAGGGGGTCCGCGCAAGCACCGAATCGCCGGCGCGCGAGTGAGCGTTCTCGCGGCGCGAGAACGCTGTGGCTTGGGTGGCGGCCAGCGCCGCGTCCCCGAGCCGCCACTCAAGACCGATAGACAGCCAGAGATAGACATCCAGGGGGTCCTCGTCGACGAGTGCCGTCTTGACCGAAAAGAGCAGAGTCCAGACGAGGAGCGCCAACACGGCCGCTGACATGGACCGGGCCTCAACATCAACGATCGCCCGGTGGGCCTGCAGGGAGCGCCGCACCAGAGCGGCGCAAAGACACACAAAGACGACGAATCCGGACACCCCAAGTTCGATGAACGCCTTCAGGTACCAACTCTCGTACCAGACGCCTCCCAGCGAAGCGAAGGTTGTTCCGTAATTGACCGTTGAGAAGGCGTAGCGCGCCTGAGCGGTATCCGATCCGGTCCCCAGGCCGAGCAGTGCGTGATGCACACCAAATCTGATTCCCTGGCCGAAGAAGCCGAGAATAAACGATGCGTGCCCGCTGGTCAGATTCGCGAGTGGGCTGAAGGGGATGCCAAGCAGGTACAGAACCACGATGATGGCGAACGCCGAAGCCGCCGCGCCGGAGATGAGCCGGCGCAGGTCGAACCCGTCGAAGGCAGCAATCAACGAGAGCAGCAATGGGGTGAAGATGAATGCTGCCCTTAGGCCGCTGGTCAGACTGGCGAACGTCGCTATCGCGATCGCGGTGGGACCCAGCCAGCGCATCGTCGGATCGTTGCGGTTCCCGCGCCACGCTGCCCATGCGATGGCAATGGCGGCAGTTGAGAAGAACCAGTACTGGGCGGTGAACGTGAAAATGCTCGAGATGCGCGTGAGGCTGGCGCCGCCGAACTGGAACGTGGTGAACTGCTCGGTCGTCGCGGCGGCGGCGGCACCATAGAGGTGATACACGAATGCCGACCGGCCACCGTAAACGAGGGCCGCCTCGACAAGCCCGAGAGCACAGGGGATCGTGGCCAGGATCGTCATCCACTTCAGCAGCCGGGCGAGATCGCGCTTCTCCGTGTACATGTGGTAACCAAGCGCGATGAGCGGGATGTAGAACAGCCATACCTTGACTCCGATCGCCCCCACGAGCGGCTTGGCCAACGCCGGGTTGACCGCCTGCACGAAAACGAGGCATGCCATGGCACCCAGGAGCAGCACAGGGGCGCGCGGCACGGCTAAGCGCTCCCGCCGGCGCAACAGCAGCAGCAGCGCTCCGACGTACGCCGGGCCGACGAACGCGATGTCCTTGAGCTCCGTGCCCGCGCCCTGAGACGGATACAACGCCAACGGCAGCAGACCCGAGAAAGGCAGGTAGTACAACATCCACTCGAGCGACCGCCGCCACGATGCGACTCCGAGCCCGACCACCACGAGCAGGAACACGGCAAGCAGCACGCAGAGTCCGTAACCCGTGCCGGCGACCAGACCGGCAACGGCGGCGCTGGCAGCGAGGCCGGCCGAGCCGGCGATGACCCTACCCGGACTGACCCGGCCTGACCACCTCGGGATCCCGGCCTTTAACCGTTGCGGGTACAAGCCCAGTGAAGTCACCGCCGGCGCCGCTTGAGACGTCGTTGGGTTGATGAGCTCGCGTCCAATGATGCTGACACGTCAGCCGACCATAGCGCGGGACCGGGGACCGAGCTCGACAGCTCGACGATAAACAGCGATGTGCGCTTCCGCTGCGGTCGCCCAAGAGAAACGTTTCGCCTGGGCAATTCCGAGCTCCGTCAGTCGCTCGCGCAAGGCCCGGTCTCCACAGACCCGTTCGATCGCGATCGCCATTTGGGCGGCGTCGTCGGGGTTGAGCTCTGTGACCGCATCGCCGCATACCTCCCGGAGCGACGCGACCAGCGAGCTGGCGACCGGACAACCGCACGCCATCGCCTCCAGCGGGGGCGCCCCGAAGCCCTCATACCGGCTAGGGAAGACTAACGCCGTCGCGGCACGGTAGAGGGCCGGCAGCGCCCCTTCGGGCACAACGCGGAGATGCCTGACGCGGTGCTCCAGGCCGCGTTTGGCCGCCTCCGCGAGGATCTCGTTCAGCCGTCCGAGCGGCGCGCCCGTTAGCAGCAGGTGCAGTTCCCCGTCGTCAATGCGTGCCAGGGCGTCGAGCAAGCCGATGTGATTCTTGTGCGGCCAAAGCGTCGCCGGGTACAGCACGAAGCGCTGCGGCAGAGCGAACGGTTTGAGAAGCCGCTCGTCGTCAGGCCCGGAGTCGGGACGAAAGCGCTCGTGGTCGACGCCAAGATGGATTGCCACCACTTGCTCGGGCGCGATCCCGAGGATCGCGATGATCCGCTCCCGAGCATGATCGCTGTCGGCCACGACCATCGTCGCGCGTAGCGCGCCGCCATCGTAGAAGGAGCGTCGCCACTGCCGTTGAAGCGGCGAGAAGTACTCGGGCATCTCGTGATGCTGAACGTCGTGAAGCGTGACGACCGTCGGTAATCGTGTCCTCGGCACCGCGATCGTGAGCGGGTAGTGGATCACCTGGACGCCGGCCGAGAACTGGCCTACGAGCAGGCCCGGGCGGACGATCGCGCCGGTGATCGCAGCCATGCGGCTGACTCGCGAACCGCCAACCCGGAACCCGTGCGCCTGTCGCACAGCAACGTTCGCGCGACTGAGGCCACCCAGGAACTCGCGCGCGTGTTCGTTACACAGCACCTCGACCTCGATATCCGCGCCCAGCCGCCCGAGCTCGGCGAGGATGCCACGCACGTAGGTGCCCGTACCGGTGAACTGTCCCGGGTTATGCGAAAGCAGAGCTATCCCCAGCTGCAGCGGGTTCGGCGTCGCTCGCGCGCGGTCGATTTCGGCAGCCCGTGCAACGCGGGCGCCGCTCATCGGGCGCTCACGCTGGGCCGCCTTCGTCGGTCCGGACCGCGCGCACCGCGAGCTTGTTGCCGAAGCTGCCCGCCCGGCGATTGAACGCGCTGATCGCGCCTGCGGCCACCCGCCCTCCCTGCCGGCGGGAGAGAAGCCGCATCGGACGCCCGGGCTCATGTTGGTAGTACATCGCGTAGCGCTCACTACCAACCACTCGAAAGCCGAAGTCACTCAGTGTCTCTGCGACCTCAGCTGGGTCCAGGCGCGCCACCCGGTTTCCTGCCTCTTCCTGCTCGAGTGCGACACCGAAGCGCACCGCGATGGCGGTTGCCACGGCCCGCGCCGGCTCGCTGACTGTGACCGCGCACCTTGCTACCCGTGCCATCTCGATCAGACCACGCATGGGATCGGTGAGGTGATGGAGTCCGTCGTGCACGCTGACGATGTCGACCGAGCGGTCGCGAAACGGTAGCGACTCTACGTCGCCGACGATCGGGGTGATATCGACGGCGTGGCGGCGTGCTCGCTCTCGAACGCGCCCGGCGGCTCCCAGGGAAATGTCCGACGCGATCACCACGGCTCCGGCCCGGGCCAGGAACTCCGCATCCATCCCCGATCCGCCACACACGGTGAGTGCACTCGCCCCGGGCAGTATCTGTTCCAGACCAGCCGTTGCCCGCCGAAACTTATCCTCCATCAGACGCCGATAGAGATCTGGCGCCCCGCGCGGTCGCTCAATCTCCCACTCGTCCGACCCCGCGTCGAAGAACGCAGCTTGCTCCAGCTTATGTTGACTTTGCCTATCTTCGGCGAGCTGATCCCATGTGGTGAACACGGGCACGCCCTGGTCGATTACATAGCTGGCTCCGCAAGCGATACAGGCGATCGCCTCTGAGGACCACTCCAGCGCTCCGTGACATATCGGACACGCGCATCGCGCGAGCAAGTCCCGTGACACCATCATCCCCATTTAGCGCCGCGCGACCACGAGAAAGTGCGTCGCTAGGTTGTCCAGCGCACGTCGCTCGACTGCCGCTTCGTAGGCCAGATATGCCCGCTGCAGCGGACGGGACGCGCGGAAGTAGTCGGCTCCCCGATAAAACGCGATGATCTCGACGCTCGACCAGGACGAGAGCATCTGCGTCAGCCCGCGCGAATGACAACGGTCGTACTGAGTCGGAAACTTGAGCTCCTCCGGATGGCCGAGAAACCGCGCCATCGCCCAGACGCGGAGTGTATGCGGAATGATCCTAGCCGCGAGCGAGAACGCTGCATAGGATCCTGACAGCTGGGCGAGCAGCGTCCCCCCCGGACGTAGGGCGAGCCGCAAGTTCTCGAAGGCGCGGTCGAGCGGGCGCACGTGCTCGAGCACCTGCCAGCTGATCGCGACATCGAATGGTCGCCCGAGGCTCGACGGCTTGCTCACGTCGTGCACGATCTTCTCGTCGTAAGCCCCTGGCTCCGCTTCGTCCAGCTCATCTGCCGAGATATCCAGTCCCACGTACGTGCAACCGGGAGGGCGCCGCTCGGGAGCGACCGTTGGGCTACGCCCGGCACCGACGTCGAGCATGGCAATCCCCGGCAGGAGCAGCGGCTCGAGCCGCTCCATCAGGACACTCTGCATTGGGTAGCCGTAGCGTGCTGGAAGCCGTCCAGCGCGAACGTCTTCTAGCTCGACCGCGGGTTCGTCACGAATCGTGGGGCTCATGGTCCGAGAAGGCTAGTGACTCATTCCTCTTGGGGCGTGGCGCGGCCGCATCCGATCGGTCACGGCCGTCGGCTAGAGTCGAAGTGCCGACCCCGATGTCTGTCATATTCCCGTGCCAATGCCCATTGTGACCGCGCCACTCCTAAAGCTCCCAACCTATTTGGCGCCGTGATCATTCGGCTCCAACAGCTCTTG
The DNA here is from genome assembly GCA_030948875.1 of Actinomycetota bacterium. GTDB lineage: Bacteria > Actinomycetota > Thermoleophilia > Solirubrobacterales > Solirubrobacteraceae > Palsa-465. Next base: position 7,936 of record JALYZL010000487.1, on the reverse strand, counting down.
CAGCAGGGTCTCCATCGGCTGAACCTGAGGCACCTTGACGTGTGCGGGAAGGACTCTGTCGTGTCAGCTCGAATCGTCCGCCACGCCGTTGGCGGTCGCATCGAGATTGGCCGATACTGCCACGTCCGCGGTCGCCTGATCACTTGGCTACCCGATAGCCGACTGATCATTGGCAATAATTGCCAGGTGAATGCTCGTGTGGTGATCGAGTGTTACGAGTCGGTGACGATCGGAGCCGACGCGCTGATCGCGTTCGACGTCCTGATCGGGGACGGGCGAGGGCACAGTGTCGAGTGGGCTGATCGAGTGCACGATCAACAGTTCTATCGAACCCCCCACGCAATCAATACCGAAACGATGAGCTATCGACCGATCGCAATTGGACAGGGCTGCTGGATCGGAGCGCGGGCGATCATTCTCCCCGGGGTAACGATCGGCGACGGCTGCACCATCGGTGCCGGGAGCGTCGTGACGAAGTCGATCCCTGATTTCTCGATCGCGGCCGGCAACCCGGCTCGAGTGGTCCGTGACTTAGCGCATCGCCGACCGCAGGATGCTCCGACGTGATCGCCCGCGAGCGCTCGTGACCCAGATGACTCTCGCCGCCCGGATGGAGCAGCTGAGCGCTGAGCTTGACACCGTGGGGGCGGGAGCCAGCAGCAGGGATCGGGCTCGGATCGCGCGCATTCTGGCCAATGCGCATCTGCGACTGGGTCGTGGACGGCACGCTTTGGCATGGCTGCCGCAGCGGGACGATCCGCCACGGCCGATTCGCTTCCGCTCGGGGCAGTCGATTCTTGCTCGCCGAGCCGATGCGATCGTGCTCTACGAGCATTTTGGCCTCGATGTGTACGGAGTCCCACCGGCCGCGCGACCGGTGCGAACCGTCCTCGACCTCGGTGCGAACGTCGGCTATGCGACGCTCGCGCTCAGACGCCGCTATCCCGACGCCCACTTCGTCTGCGTCGAGCCCGACGCGGAAACGCGTCGGCTGCTCACAGCCAACCTCGAGCTCAACGGCATCGACGCGACGATTCTCAGCGTCGCGGTGGTTGGCACACCCGGCCAATACGCAATCAAACCCTCTCACTTCCCGGCCTCGAATCAGGTTACCGCACACCAGAACGGCGACATCGAGGGCATCACCCTGGAAGCGTTGCTCGATCGCGCTGGGCTCGACCAGGTCGACTTGATGAAGATCGACATTGAAGGCGCCGAGCGAGGGGTGTTCGAACACGCGGCCGGCTGGTGCAAGCGTGTCCATGCACTCGTCGTCGAGTTGCACGATAGGTTTGAGCCTTCGCAAGCCGAAGCGCTGCTCTCACCCCACGGGTACGTCCGGATTCCGCTTCCACCCGAACAGCGTTTCCGTGGTTTGTGCTTCTTCGCGCGCGCCGATTCGAGTTCCGCCTCACCTCCGTAGTCGCTCCAGATCACACTACCGGCGCGATATCGGGCAGCGGGGTCACCAGCGGCTCGGGCGTCCCTCGGGCTACGCAGACCGCGAGCGAAACGCAGCAGATCGCGCCGATAAGCGCCATGCAGTAGGCGACAGCGAGCAAGCCACCGAGCAGGCCAGCCGCGATCAAGCCGCCGATGAGTAGAGGCATGCAGGCCGTCTCAACGATGGAAGCGACCGCTCCCCGACCTTGCCCCTGCAGAACGGCGATCAGCACGCGGCGAAAGCCGAGCAAGCCGTCCGAGACAATCAGCACCCGGGCGCACGGGATCGCCCCCACGAACGCCGTGCCGAAGGCGACCCTAATGACCGGTCCGGCCACGATCTCAGCGACGGCGATGACAAACAAGTCTACGACGACGCTGGCGGCGATCCAGCGCCGGACCACGTCGCGCATTTCGTCCGGCGCCGCTGCCGACACGCGTGGCAGGAGCACCAGTGCAATGCTCCTCGACACGATGCTCGACAGGTTGGCCAGCGAGGTCGCCGTCGCGTACAGCCCGAGCGCGAATTGTCCGAGCACGCCGCCGACGAACGCCTGATCGATCAGGAGGCCATCCACGGGCCCGACACTGCTTATAAACGTCCTCCTAGCCTCGGACCACAGTTCTTTGGCGTCGAGCTCGTCTTCAGTCTGTCGGTTCGGCGCCCCTAGTAGCCGGAAGCCGACGGCAAGAGCGATCACGTTCGCCCCTAGGTAGGTAACCAAGACGGGCACCGGTTCCCATCTGCGGTCGATCACATAGACCGCCACAAGCACCAGCAGGTAGAGCGCAGCAGGCGTAACGCGGAAGACGTTCAGAGCCCGGTTATCCCTCTCGCCCTGGAGCAAACCGAGCATGATCGAATACCAGATCGTCAGGAATGACAAGAGAAAAGTCGCAACCGCCAGCGCGACGCGCGTCTCGAGGACGTCGTTCTCGACGAAAAACAGGATCAGACCCGCGATCAGGCTGGGCACCAGCGAAGGTACGACCCAGCGGGGCGCGATGCGCCGCAACCCGTCCCGACCGACGATACGTCGTCGTGCCAATTGGAGCGCAATCGCGTTCGGCATCCCGCCGCCGAACGTGATCTGAGAAGCGATTAGCGCGACGACGACCACGAGCGAGACCTCGCCGCGTCCGCGGACGCCGAGCATGCGGGCGACCAGGGGGCCGGTCAGTGCAATCAGCGCTTGACCGGCAAGTCCGGTGGCGACCGCGGACCCGAAGCCACCGCTCCTGATTCGCTTCAAAGCTGAAGCTCCCGCGGGGGAGCCGGCGGGTCGTTCGGGAGACCGTTGCGCAAGCGCTGCATTACGACACGAGCATCTAGAGTCGAGGATGATAGTGCGCGGCTGCTGTAGCATCGGTGCCCACGGATGACTCGGGCTACCCGATCACTGCTGATTGTCGCGACGCTCGGTGTGATGCTCTTCACGGGCGCGATCGCGGCGCAAGCGGCGAGTTCACCTAGTGGCGTGCAACCGGGAGCCAATTGCGGCAACACCTCGAGTGCGATTAATCAATACTGCGAGAATATTCCGTCTGCCTCCGGTGGCGGAACGCCTCCTCCGGGAGCGTCGGGGCCCGCGGCGCCGCAACTAGGCACCGCACTGCCGAAGCCCGCGGTTCGCGCCTTGAACCGCCTGCCGGTCGCAGCGCGCAAGCGCGCCGGCAAGCTGCTAGCGCTTCCCGCGCCGGCGATCTCCGTGCCCGTTACTGGCTCGATCGCGGCACGTACGGACCCATGGTCGGTGCCGCTCAGCGTGATTTTCGCAATGGTGGCGATCGCCGTCGCGTGTGCGGCCACCGCGGTCATCGGCCGCCGCCGAGGGGGAAGCGGACCGCCTACCGAAGCTTGACGCCCGGCGAGACGGGGAAGGCAGTCGAGTTCGGACGCAGTTCCTGAGCTCGGGAGTAGTCGCGGAGCGCGGCCTCTACCTGACCGCGCTCAGTTTCGATACGCGCCAGGTCGAGCCGGTGCACGTAGTTGATCGGTTCGTACGAGATCGCCCGGCGCAGCGCCGCCGCCGCCGCGCTGTAGCGCCCGGCGGCCTCGAGAACGAGCCCTCGCTGCTCGTAGGCACTGGCCGACCAGGGCTCGGCGGCGATCGCGTCGTTGGCCAGCGCGAGGGCTCGGTTGCCGTTCCCAGCGTGCTCGGCGGCCTGGCTGCGTCGGATCTCGTTCGTGCTCAGCAACCCGGGAAGCTGGAGCGCTCCGGCGCCCAGGGCGATGACGACGAACGTTGACCGTGCCCACCATGAGAGCCGCCACTGTCCGCCGGCCAGTCGGGCGCCGAGCACCGACACGCCGGCGAGCGCGAGCACGGTAATAGCGGTTGACTCCCACATCCAGTCGACGCTGGCGTGAAAGAGGAACACGAGAAAGGCCGCCGCGAACCCCGTGCTCAGCCCGACACTCATGGTAAGGCGAGATCGTCGTCGAGCCGATACGGCGGCGGCGGTCGCGGTAATCACGATGGCGAGGATCAGCAGCAGTCCGGGCAGGCCGAGTTCGGCCATGTTCTCGAGCCACAGGTTGTGGGCATCGCGCACGAATTGGGGGTCGCGTTCGGGATGTCTGTTGAACCAGAACTCGAACGTTCCCGCTCCCGTTCCGTCGAGCGCGTGGGTCTCGAACGCCGCCAGCGCACTCTTCCATACGTCGTAGCGGACCCCACTAAGGCTTAGCAGTCGCGCCGCGGGATCGCCGGTCGCGGTCGCGCCGACGGTGACGGGATGGCTGAACGAATGCCAGGCTTTCCTGGTCACGCTCGGTCCGACGATCACCGCCGCGACGAGCGCGGCAACACTGCACGCGGCAAGCACGACTCGAGTCGGTCTACGCGGCAAACGCCAGCCGTCGACGCCCGCTATGCCCGTCAGCCATGCAGCCGCGGCGCATACGACGATCGCGAGAACGAGAACCAACAGCACGGTTAGTGCGCGGCGATCGCCCGTCGCGTGGGCGATCTGCGGAGCCCGCCGGAGTGTAACGATGAGGAGCGCCGCCCCAGCGGCCGCCACGCAGGCGTGGATCGCGACCGTCAGTCGGTTGCTGCTGGCGAGAATGACGAGCACGATGCCGAACGCGGTGCCGATAACTCCCGCGCGGGAATAGCTCAGGTACGTGGCAAGGGCTGCAACGGGAACGAAAGCGAAGATCGCCGCCCGGCGGATGACGAGCCGGTCATGGGCACTCCAGGCGAGCGCAATCGTGATCGACATCGCTCCCCATGCGGCGACAGCGTTCCAGTACCCGAACGGGTAGCTTAGCCTATCGATCTTGAGCGTGCTTAGGACCGCATCAGCGGGGAAAGCGCCGGGTGCAAGGCGACTGGCAACGGCCATCGCACACACCGCGAATGCGCCGAACGCGAGCCCCGCCGCGGCGGCCCTCCAGGTGTCCTTACCGAGAATGAGGCCGAGCAATAGCAGCAGCCCGAGGTAATCGAGCGACCGCGCGATCTCCTCGGTAGTCAGCTCGCTGCTCTGAGTCCAGACGAGGCTGATCGCGGTCCATGCCGCGTAGGCGAGCATGGCCGCCCACATCAGCATGACAACGCGGGCTGGGCGGACCCGCGGCAGCACCCCAACCGCAATCCCGACCGCCAGCAACCACCAGATCAGTAGTCCGTACTCCTCGAACACGACGATGTCGTACGAGCCGCCCCGGAGCGCATACGCCAGCACGAGCCCGAAGGTGCCCACGAAAGCGAGGACACCGCCAACGCGTGTCGATTCGACCTTCCGGTTGCGCGTCCGCGACCGCTCGGAGCCCGCAGGACCGTCTGACGCTGCTGGTTCGGTCGACTCGTTCGTCAGCATCGGCTCGGCTACGGAACCGTAGCCGAGTGAGCTACGCCTCGGCGCGCGTTAGCGAGAAGCTTACGCGTCTGAGCCGTCTGAGCCGCGCCCGTTCACTGACCAGTTGACCGACGCCACTGCGGTCGGTGATGCCCGATAGGCCGCGATGGTTTCCACGAGGCCCTGCTCGAGCGGGGTGCTCGCCTCGAAGCCGAACCAGTCACGGGCGCGCGTGATGTCCAGCTTGCGTCGCGGTTGCCCGTCGGGCTTCGTTGAATCCCACCAGACCGTGCCAGTGAATCCGGTCAGTCGGGCGGTGGTTTCAACCAGTTCGCGAATTGTCGTTTCGTGCCCGCTGCCCAGGTTCACAGGCTCCGAACCCTCGTAGTGGTCAGCGGCAAGCGCGATTGCCTGGGCGCAGTCTGCCACGTAGAGGAACTCTCGCGACGCCTGTCCCGTTCCCCAACATGCGATCTCAGATTCCTCAGCGAGCCGAGCCTCCTCACATTTCCGGATCAGGGCTGGGATCACGTGGCTCGTCAGCGGATCGAAGTTGTCGCCTGGACCGTAGAGGTTGACTGGCATGAGATACACCCCAGGGAACCCATACTGCTCGCGATAAGCCTGAAGCATGACCAGCAGGGCTTTCTTGGCGATCCCGTAAGGCGCGTTTGTCTCCTCTGGGTAGCCGTCCCACAGGTTCTCCTCTCGGAACGGAATCAGGGCGTGCTTGGGATAGGAGCACACCGTCCCAACCTGCACGAACTTGCTGACACCGTGAAGCCGCGCAGCCTCGATCAGGTGCACCCCCATCACCATGTTCGCGTAGAAGAAGCGCCCCGGGGCAGCGCGATTGGCTCCGATTCCGCCCACCTCGGCGGCAAGGTGAACGATGACCTCGGGCGCAACGTCGGCAAGCAATCGCTCCGCGGTTCCGGGGCTTGTCAAATCGTAGTCAACGCTCCTCGGCACAAACACTTCCGCTGCATCCAGCATGCGCAATTCAGCGCACACTCGGGATCCCAAGAATCCCGAACCGCCAGTGACAAGGACTCTCTTGCCGGCTACGTGTCCAGGCATCGAAGATCGAGCGTTGTCATTAGGTTCATCCTTCTACCTGATCATAGGCGGCGCGCGCGAGAGCACGCCAAAATGTAGACATTCGTCCACGCCTCTGCGCCGCCGGCATCCGAATGTCCCCTATCCTCAGCCTCGTGGTCGATCCTCGGCGCCAAAAGAATAGGTCGCGCTCGCCCTTCTCGACCCCGCGAGACGAGGGCCCCTCAGACCCTGTGCCAACCCAGCCCGAGCCTTCCCCGGCGGAGCGGGCCAGCCGATGGCTTCCGGCCCCCGCCGCGCCAGCGCCCGCTCCGGAGGCCGGCGCGGCACGCGGACCGGTGGGAGCGCCGGCACCCCGAGTCGTCGATCCGGCCGCGACCCCGATCGCCAAGCGCACACCCGATGAAGCGTTTTCCGTTCCCCCGCCGCCCACGGTGGTAGAGGATCCCTCGCGCCCGAGGTCGGTCAGTCGCTGGCTCCCGCTCAAGCCCGCCGACGCCACGCGCGCGAAGCCGGCGCAGGAGCGTCCGTCCGTCGAGGGTGACGAGCGTTCCCAGCTCCCCGCCGCCCGCCGCTGGCTCCCGAAGAGGGGCAAGCCGATACACCGAGACCTGGAGCCTTAGCGAGCGGAAGTTTTGGCAGACCTGGGAGTTCCTAACGCCAACTCTCCTCTATCCTCCCCTTCGGTGATGAATCCGGCGAGTCTGCAGGAGCTTGCCTACATACCCCGCACCAGCCGCGGCGAGCAGGGGTCGGGTGCCCTTGCCGGTTCCTCGGCGACGGGTGAGGAGCGTTGGCGCACCGACGCCTCTCTGTGGGCGTACTGCCGAGAGTTGTGCGGCCCCGAGGCCTGCGACCAGGCGGTCGCTGCGATCCTGACCGAGCTCGAGGACGCAACGGCCATCATTCGCGAGGAAGAACTGCTGCTGATCACTCGCACGATCGCCGCCCGGTTTGCCGTCGGCCACACGAACGGGTCCAGCGGCACGCGAGCAGCCCCTACTGATAGGACGTGCGGCGAGACCTCGGCCCGGCTCGCCGCCTGGGCCAACCACCTGCTGACGCCCGGTGACCGTCGCGAGCTGGCAGAGCATCTCGAAGGCTGCCTGAACTGTCAGGCGATCAAGATCAGAATGGAGCGCGCCGAGCGGGGTTTCGCGACACTGGCCGCCGGCGTTGTACCTTTCGAGGCTGAACTCGACGCGGCCGTCGAGCGTCCGGTCGCGCCGCAGGCTCGACTTCCTTCGGGGCGCGCCAAATCCGCCGTACGTGCCTACTGCCGCGAGCTGTGCGGTCCCCCCGGCTTCCGGCGCGCGGTAAGCGAGAGCCTCACAGTCGCCGGGATCGGAGCGCGATCCATCATGGTTGGCGAGCAGGAGCTGCTGCAGGCCACGCGGCTCGCGGCCGCCAAGCAGGCGTTGATCGACGCGGCGCCGCGCGACGCCGCGTGCGCCGCGACCCCCTCGCGCCTCGCCCTCCTGGCTAACGACCGCCTCGACGCTGGCGATCAGCTCGAACTGGAAAGGCATCTCGAGCAATGCCTGGCCTGCCGCGCGAGCCAGATCAAGCTGGCCCGCGCCGAGCGCGCATTCGCGATCATGGTGAGCACGGCGGCTGGGACCGAGCC
>JALYZL010000411.1 GCA_030948875.1 Actinomycetota bacterium | reverse complement strand
CCTCTCGGCTTCGCAGCCGCTCGCCGACCTCGCCGCCAGCGCGGCGAACGCGCTCGGGCACGCCGCCGAGGGCCCGCTCACGCCACTGAGCAGCCCGCTCCCCAAGCTCGCCGCGCTCGAGGCGGCGCGCCTGATCGCCGCCGCCCTCGCCGACCCCGAGCGACCAGATCGCGACGCGCTCGCGCTCGGCGCGCTCCTGGCCGGCTACGTCATCGGCTCGACGGGCTATGGCCTGCACCATGTCGTCTCCCAGACCCTCGTCCGCTTCGCCGGCCTCGGCCACGGTCAGGCCAACGCGATCATGCTCCCGCACACGATCGCGGCGCTGTCGCGGCGCTCGCCGGATTGGTTCGCGCTCCTCGGCGACGCCCTGGGCGAGGATCCGGCGGCGTTCGCCTCCCGGCTCGGAGCCCTCGCGGGCGCGCGGGGCCTCGGCGAGGCCGGCGTGCAAGAGTCCGCGCTCGAAGGCGTGGCCGAGCAGGCGGCGAGTCGCCGCGAGCTCAAGATGACGCCGCCCGCGGCGGACCGCGCCGCGCTCGTCGAGCTCTTGCGCGCGGCGTTGTGAGCTAGCTGATCCGCAGCAGGATCAGCGTGTTGATCACGAACACGATGGCGAAGCCGATCGTCCAGCGGTTGAGGTTGCGCTCGACGAGCGAACCGCCGCCGAAGGGACCAGCGCCCGTGCCGACACCAAAGGCGCCGGACAGCCCGGCGTCCTTGCCCGAGTGCATGAGGACCAGGAAGATGAGAATGACCGACACGAAGACCTGGACGAACTGGAGAACGGTGGCCATGGTCGGATGGTAGCCCGTCAGGCGTTCTCGACGCGATCGAGCGCCTGGAGGATCGAGATCGCTTCGGCGCGCAGCGTACTGTCGAGCGAGCGGAAATCCTCGTCGGAGAGCTTGCCCGTGCGGTGATCGAGCTCGGCGTCGCGGATCTCTCGATATTTCGCCTCTCTTGCCGCCTCGAGCTCGGCGACGGTGGTGCTCGAGCCCGCCTCCTCGGCCTGCGCCCGGTCGGCCTCGACGCGCCGGAAGGGCGCGGAGACAAGCACGATCACCGCCGCCGCCGCCACCATCACGAGCAGGAACTCCATCGCCGCCGGCCTCGGGTCAGGCCAGCTCGCGCGCGAGGCGAGCGGCGTAAGCGGCGGAGCGGACGCGGCGCCGCGCCAGGACCGGGATCGGCCACAGGGCGATCAGGCCACCGAACGCGACGATGATCCCGCCGAGCCACAGCCAGGTGACAAGCGGGGAGACGATGAGCAGGAACTGGACGGGCCAGGGATGGGTGATGAAGCGCTGCGTGAGCTCGTTGATGAGCTGATCGCGGTAGACGAAGAGCGTGTTCAGGCGGCTCTGCTGCTGCGAGGGCGGGAGCTTGGACACGGCCGTCATCAAGCTCGCGAACAAGCGATCCCCCTTGGTGATATCGCCCTGCAGGGGCGTCGCATTGCCGACGTTGACGACGGTCCAGATGTCGTGCGTGAACCCGGCGTCGAGCCCGATCCGGCTCTCCACCGAGTTCGAGTTGAAGAAGCGCCCGACGACGCCGAGGGACGGATCCTGCGACGGATACAGCCCGTAGCTCGTATGCAGGGTGGTCACGTGGTGCCCGCCCTTGGAGACGTCGAGGACGGCCCCGAAAGAGATCTTCTCCGCCGCGGGCGTGGCGGTCGGTCTGACGTAGCGGATGTTGTAGCCGTCGATGTTCGCGCTCTGTCCCGGCCTCATCGTCGCGTAGCGCGAGTGCTCGAAGGATGAGGACGCGGCGACCCCGATGAGGAGGACGGCGAGGCCGGCGTGGACGGTGTAGCCGCCGTAACGGCGGCGATTGCGCCGGACCAGGGAGAACAGGGCGATCGGGGCCGCCTCGTGCGTCATCGCCCGCCGCGCGCGTACGCCGCGCCAGAACTCCTGCGCGACCGACCCCAGCGCGAAGGCGGCGAAGCAGAACATGAGCAGCGCGAACGCATGCGACCCGACCCCGCTCGCCACCGTGAGCAGGAGCAGGAGGGTGACGAGCGCGACCGCGGCCGGGAATACGAAGCTCCGGCGCAGGTTCGCCAGCGTGACGCGGCGCCAGGCGATGATCGGGCCGATCCCCGACAGGAGCACGAGGACGAGCGCGAGCGGGACCACGAAGGGCTTGAAGGCGGGCGGCCCGATCGACTGCTGGGTGCCGGTGACCGCCTCCGAGATGAGCGGGAAGAAGGTGAGCCAGAAGATGACCGCGGTGAGCGCCACGAGCAGCATGTTCTGGAACAGGAACACCGCCTCGCGCGACCACAGAGAGTCGAGCCGGGACTCCGTGCGCAGCTCCGCGCGCCGGCGAATGACCAGGCTCACGGAGGCGATCACCATCGCGGCGATGAGCACGATGAAGGCGATGTTGAGGGTCGGGTCAGAGACGAAGGCGTGGATCGACTGGAGGATCCCCGAGCGGACGAGGAAGGTGCCGACGATCGCCATCGTCCCAGTGGCGAGGATGAGGGAGACGTTCCACACCTTCAGCATCCCCCGCTTCTCCTGGATCATGATCGAGTGCAGGAAGGCGGTGGACAGCAGCCAGGGCATCAGGGCTGCGTTCTCGACCGGGTCCCATGCCCAGTACCCGCCCCAACCGAGCTCGGTGTAGGACCAGCGCGCCCCGAGAAGGACCCCGACGCCCAGGCACAGCCAGGCGGCGAGGGCAAAGCGCCGCGTGACTTGGATCCACTCGGCGCTCAGGCGCCGGGTGATGAGGGCGGCGACCGCGAACGCGAACGGGATCGTCAGCATCGTGTAGCCCGTGTAGACCAGCGGCGGGTGGATCATCATCGTCGTGTGGCGCAGGAGCGGATCGAGCCCCGCGCCCTCGGCGGGCGGGCGCGCGGCGGTTCCGAACGGGTTCGCGAAGAGGATCGTCAGGGCCAGGAAGAACGAGCAGAAGCCGAACAGGACGGCGCTCGCGTAGGGCACGATCTCGCGCACCCGATACCGGGTCAGGAACAGGGCCAGGCTCGACCACAGCGAGAGCAGCCACACCCACAGGAGCAGCGACCCCTGCTGGGTCGACCACACCGCGGCCGCCTTGTACAGGGTCGGGGTGGTCGTGCTCGAGGCGCTCGAGACGATCGTGTAGGAGAAGTCCGAGCGCAGGAAGGCGACCTCGATGATGAGGAACGCGAAGGTCATCAGCCCGGCGATGGCGTACATCGAACGCCGGCCCGAATCGACCCAGTCACGCCGTCCCGTGAGCACCCCGTAAAGCGACGCGCCCAGGCCGTAGAGGGCGACGACGAGCCCGAGGATGAGCAGGGCGCGACCGACCGAAGCCATCTCTACCGCTTGTCGGTCGAGGACAACATCACGCGGGGTGCGCGTTCGCGTCCTGGAACTTGGACGGGCACTTAGTCGTCAACGACCCGGGCTGGCCGACGAACGCGGCGCCCTCCTGCTGGACCGTGACGAGCACCCCGCGTCCGACCGCGAAGGGATCGGGGACGAGACCCGAATAGCGGACGGGAACCGATGCGTTGAGCTTCGGATCGCGGACCCGGAAGAGCAGCTCGCCGCTCCCCTGGTGCTGCTCGCTGACCACGGTTCCGCCGAGGATGAAGGTCTCCCCGGGCCTCGCCTGCTTGAGCAGCTGGCTGGCGGTCACGACATCCGCACTGGCACTGAAGCTCGTATACACGAGCGCCGAGGCCAGGAGGAGCGCGGCTGAGAGGGCGACCGTCAGGCGAATTCTGCGCTTGCGGCTCGGATCCATTCGGGACGGGATTCTTCCACATGCCGGGGTTTGGGAGGCCCGGTCGGACGGCGGGCGGGCCGGCGCGGGGCGCTCGCACGGCGGCGCTGGCACCGGCGCTCGCGGCGGCGACTGAACGATCGGCTAGTCCGGATGCGTCCGCCAGGGCCGTTAGCGTCCGTTGCCGATTGGTTTCCTGTTAGCGAACAGGTTTTTTTCACTCAAACGCGAAACCATCGAAGGGCAACGACGTTCCTAGTCATGACAGTGCAAGTTCGACTCACCAGAGGGCAAGTTCGTACCCCGCGCGCACGACGCGCCGGCGGAGAAGACCACTCTCGAACCACGAGCGCCGCTCCCGACGCGGTTCGCCAGCGTCACGGCGGGCCATCGCAGGACCGCGCGCTTTACACGTGCGTCTGCGGCTACGTGTTCGAGGCACCGGTCTCCACTTCGGTCGGCTGTCCGCATTGCGGCGGCAAGCAGGCCTGGTAGCGGCCGGTCCCGACCATGTAGTCCTCGCGGAAGCGATCGGCGGTGCTCTCGGCCGTCTCGTTCGCCCACCGGGTCGTCGTGACGAGCCCGAGCACGAGGACGATGACCCCAAACCCGGTGATGATCCACCAGCCGGGGTGCGTAGCCGCGGCGAAGTTCTTGCCGAGCGCTCCCGCGACCCCGCCGCCAGCAGCCGCGCCAACGATCGCCACTCCGAGCGTCGATCCCACCTGGCGGCTCGTCGAGGCCACGGCCGAGGCGACCCCGGCCTGAGCCGCCGGCATCCCCGAGACCGCGGTATTGGTGATCGGGGGGTTCACGAGACCGAAGCCGAAGCCGAAGATGAAGTAGGCGAGCAGCAGATCGCCGATCGACGTCGTCGCGGTGAGATGGGTGAGCATGAGGCTCGCGATGGTCAGGGCACAGCCCGCCGTGACGAGCGACGGCCGCGCCCCGCGGCGGCCCACCAAGCGACCGGACAGCGGCCCGAAGATAAGTGCCATAGCCGCGAGCGGCAGCGTGTACAGGCCGGCATCGAAGGGCGACAGCCCTCGCACATCTTGGAGATAGAGGGTGTTGAGGAAGAGGAAGCCGCCCAGAGCGGCGAACGCGCAGACGGCGATCATGCTCGCCCCGGCAAAGGGAGCGCTGCGGAAGAAACGCACGTCGATGAGCGGCTCCTCGCGGCGCAGCTCGTAGACGGCGAGCGCCACCAGGCTGACCAGGGCCACCCCGAACAGCCCCAGGATCTCGGCCGACGCCCACCCGTGACTCGGCCCCTCGATGATCGCGTAGGTGAGCGAGGCGAGCATGGCGATCACCAGCGCCTGCCCGACGGGATCGATGCGTCGCGCCCGCGGCGCCCGCGACTCGGGGACGAACAGGGCGGTGAGGACGATCGCGGCGAGGCCGACGGGGACATTGACGAGGAAGATCGCCCGCCACCCGACCGAGTCGACGAGCGCGCCGCCGACCACGGGCCCGAGGGCGAAGCTCACCCCGACCACTCCCCCCCACAGCCCGATCGCCTGCGCCCGCTCGCGCGGATCCTCGAAGACGTTGCGGATGATCGACATGGCCACGGGATTGAGCATCGACCCGCCGACGGCCTGGACCATCCGGAAGGCGACCAGCAGCTCGAGGTTGGGAGCCACCGCGCACAGCAGCGACCCGAGCGAGAACAGGGCCAGACCGATCTGGAGCACCCGCCGGCGCCCGATCCGGTCCGCCGTCGACCCGGCCAGCATGAGCAGGCTGGCCAAGACCAGTGTGTAGGCGTCGATCGTCCATTGCAGACCGTCGAGCGAAGCGTGCAGCGACCGATGGATCGCGGGCAGGGCGACGTTGACGATGGTGGCGTCGAGCCCGACGATGAGCAGGCTCATGCAGCAGATGCCGAGGATGAGGAGGCGGCGCGAGCGGGGGAGGGGCGCCATGCCGTTTCGATGCTAGTGGGGGGCGTGTTCTGGGTTCGGCGGGCGGTTGGGGGCGGGCGGGCGCCTCGGGCCGCCGTGTTGGCCGGTGGCGGCGGAGCGTGGGTCCGCTCGCTCGCTCCTTGGCGAGCGGAGCACGGGCCGCAGCTAGGGTCCGACGTGCGTCACGTTGAGGTCGCATACCGACCTTAACGTCACGCACGTCCCGAGGGGTGGCGCCGTCCCGCGCGCCCACCCCCTCCAACGCCAGCGGCTAGCGCCACCCCTCGCCCAGCAAGCCCAACGCCTCGGCCGGATCGGCCCCGAACACCGCCGCTACCGCGGTCACCAGCCGGCGCTGGGGCTCGACCTCGGCTCCGATGCCCATGACCCCGATGCGCCAGGCGCGACCGGCGAGCGGTCCGAGGCCGCCGGAGACCTCGATGCCGTGATCGAGCAGGAGCTGGCGGCGAGCGGACGCCTCGTCCACCCCTTTGGGGACGGTGACGGCGAGCAACGAGGACAGCGCCTCGTCGGCCGGGGCGAGGCGCACGAGGCCCAGAGGTTCGAGGGCGGCGCGCAGGGCCTCGTGCGCTCGGCGGTGGCGCTCCCAGCGCTCGGGCAGGCCCTCTTCGAGGACAATTCCCAGCGACTCGTGAAGCGCGTAGATCATGTTGATCGGCGCCGTGTGGTGGTAGGCGCGGGGCGGCGCGCCGGCCGTGTCCTCGCGCCAGTAGGCGAGGATCGCCTGCAGGTCGAAGTACCAGGAGGGGCTCGGCGTGACCAGCCGCTCGCGGGCGCGCTCGCCGATGGTGAAGGGCGCGAGGCCGGGCGGGCAGTTGAGGCACTTCTGGCTGCCGCTGAAGGCGACGTCGACGCCGGCGCCGTCGAGCTCGAGCGGCTGCCCGGCCAGCGAAGTCACGCAGTCCACGAGGAGCAGCGCGTCGTGTTCCCGGCAGGCGTCGGCGAGCCCGTCGAGGGGCTGGCACACCCCGGTCGAGGTCTCACCGTGGACGACGAAGAGCGCCGTCGCCCGATCGTCCAGAGCCGCTACGAGGGCCTCAACATCGATCGCCCTCCCCCACTCCGCCTCGACTCGCACCACCTCCGCGCCCCGGCGCCCGAGGGCGTCGGCCATGCGCTCGCCGAACAGTCCGTTGACGCCGCACACGACGCGGTCTCCGGGGGAGACGAAGTTGTCGACCATGGTCTGCATACCCGCGCTGCCCGTGCCCGAGACGGCGAAGGTGGCGCGGTTCTCGGTCACCATGACCCGGCGCAGCCGGTCCATCATCTCCTCCATCAAAGCGCCGAACGCCGGATCGAGGTGACCGATGGTGGGGCGCGCCAACGCCGCCAGGACGCGCTCGGGGACGGGGCTGGGACCGGACCCGAGGAGCAGGCGCTCGGGCAGCACAACGCCGTCGGTCACGCGCCGTTCTTCGTGCGTCGCCATGACTGGCAAGCTACCCGATCCGCGCGCCACCACGCGCCCAAGCGCCCACGAACGAAGCAAACCCCCGTTCTCGCCACCTAGGTGCAAGGATGCCGCCATGGACCCCGAGGTCGAGCAGCGCCTGAGCGCGAACCAGGCGCGGTTCCGCGAGGTCAACGAGGCGATCTCGCGCGGACAATGGCCCGGCGAAGGCGATGGCGTCGTCGACTTTCGCTGCGAATGCGCGACCCTGGGATGCAACCGCCTGGTCGAGGTCGCACTGTCGGAGTACGAGCGTATCCGCGCCCATCCGCGTCGCTTTATTGTCCTCCCCGGACACGAGCGCCCGGAGTTGGAAACGGTGGTGGAGAGACGAACCGGCTACCTGGTCGTCGAGAAGACCGACGGAGCGGGTGAGTTGTCGGAGGAGACGGATCCCCACACGTGATCGTCTGCCGAGGCGCCCACGCGAAAGCGCATGCGCAGCTCGGTTCCCCCATGCGACCGCTTGACGATCGTCAGCTCGTCGCAGGCCTGGGCGATCAAGGTCAAGCCGAGGCCCAGCCCTGACTTACGACCACGCTGGCTCAGCCCGTCGCCGTCGTCGGCGACCAGAAGCCACAGCTCGCCACCGGCTACTGCGGCGGTGACGTGGATCTCACCGGGGCGGTCACCGTAGGCGTGGACGATCACGTTGGTCAGCGCTTCCGACGCCGCGAGCTGGATGGCATCGAACTGGTCCCTGGTGGCGCCCGCCTCGACGGCGAGGGCGGCCACCGCTCGCCGGGCGCGAACCAGCGAGGCGGGAACCGCCGCATAGGACTCGCTCAGGCTTTGTCGGGGGTCACGCATAACAATTCAATACCCCCTTGCGCGGACGCTAACCCCAACAGGTCAGGACGCGATGCGCTGGGGCCCGTGCGCCAGCAGCTCCTCCACCGCATCCACGTCGAGGGGGCGCGCGAAGAGGAATCCCTGGCCCGAGTCACAGAGCTCGCGCTGTAGGTGCCGGAGCTGAGCGCGTTCCTCGATCCCTTCCCCCACCGTCTCCAGCCCGAGAGCCTTGCCGAGCTGGACGAGCGTGTGGATGAGCGCCTTCGACGCGCTCGAGTCGGCGATCGCGGCGATGAACGAGCGATCGATCTTCAGCGCGTCGACGGGGAACTGACGCAGGTAGGCCAGCGAGCTGTAGCCGGTGCCGAAGTCGTCGATGGCGATCCGTACTCCGACCGCCTTGAGCGCCGCCAGCGTGGGGCCGGCAACGTCGGGGTCGCGCATGAGCACGGTTTCGGTGATCTCGAGCGTAAGCGTCGCGGGATCGATCTCTGTGGCCGCGAGGATATCGGCGACGTCCCGGACGAACTCGGGTTGGTCGAGCTGGCGGGCCGAGACGTTGATCGACATCCCCAGCTCGTGCCCCTGGCTGCTCCACAACGCAGCCCGCTCACATGCCCGCTCGAGCACCCAACGTCCGATCGGCACGATCACCCCCGTTTGCTCGGCCAGGGCGATGAACGCGTCGGGAGGAACGATGCCCCGAATGGGATGGCGCCAGCGGATCAGCGCTTCGAAACCCGTGATCGTCTCGCTCTGGAGATCGAAGGTGGGCTGATAGAGCAAGAAGAACTGGTCGGTCTCGAGTGCCTGTCTGAGGTCCATCTCGAGCTCGAGCCGATCTTGCGCCACGGTCTGCATGCTCGACTCGAACACCACGAAGCGATCCTTGCCCGCGCCCTTCGCTTCGTAGAGCGCGAAGTCGGCGTCGCGAAGGAGCTCGTCGGCCGAGTCACGCTGCCCGAGGGCGACGCCGATGCTCGCGGTCACCGTCACGCTCCGCTCGTCGTCGCCGTAGAGGTCCATGGGCTGGCGCAGGACCTCGCAGATGCGCTCGGCAACGAGCTCGGGTCCGGCGTCGAAGGTCAGGTCCTGGAGCAAGACGACGAACTCGTCGCCGCCCAGCCGCCCCACCGTGTCGGATCCGCGCACGATCTGCCCGAGTCGCTCGGCGACCACGCGCAGGAGCTCATCGCCGGCGGCGTGCCCGAAGCTGTCGTTGATGTGCTTGAAGCCGTCGACGTCAACATAAAGCGCAGCCACGGGGGTCTCCACCCGGCGCGCCCGCACGAGCATCTGCTCCGCTCGGTCGATCACCAGGGCCCGGTTGGGCAAGCCGGTGAGCGCGTCGTGCATCGACTGGTGGCTGAGTCGTCCCTGAGTGTGCAGGACGTCCCGCTGGGCCAGGAACTGGCGGACGGAGACGAGCGTCGCCAGCACCACGGCGGCGATCACGAGGCTGAGGTCGGGAAGCAGGGGGGCGTGGCGTTCGCTGAAGATGAGCAGTCCGAAGCCCACGGCGACGGCGATATAGGGCGGCCAGCTGGCGCTGGCCAAATCGTTCCCGGTCGCCACGTCGGCCGTCGGCTCGGAGGATGCTTGCGCCGCTCCCGCCACCGCGAACAGCGCGATCGCCACCATCCACAGCGAATCCACCGGATCTCCACCCTGGTAGGTCGAGTGCAGGGTGATGTACCCGTAGACCAGGTCGGCGGCGACGAAGAGAACCAGCCCGCCGGCCACGAACTGAAGGGCGCGCGCGGTGGAGGCGCCGCTGCGGCGCAGCAGCACCGACGCGAGGCCGACAAGGAGGACCATGTCGCCGACCGGGTAAGCGATCGAGATCGCGGTCCACAGCGGGTCCGGGCCGCCCTGGATGACCGCGGGCCCGAGTACCACGTACATCACGACCGCCGAGCCACCGATCGCGACGACGGCGAGGTCGAGGCTGAGCCGCACGCGCTCGCCAAGGTCCCGGCGGCTGGCGGGAAAGCGAAGCAGTCCCCACAGCGTCAACGGATAGAACGCGAGATAGAACCCGTCGGCGAGCGATGGGTAGGGCTTGCTGCCAGCAAGCTCGTACACGGTCTGCGCGATATCGCCGGCTAGGTAGGAGGCCGATGCCAGCGCCAGGAGCCTCCAGGCGGACCGCAGCCGCGGCTGGTCCGCACACCGTCGCGAAGCAGCCACAGCCGCGCCGATGGCGGCGACCCCCACCGGATAGAAGAAGGCATCTCCGATCAGCGTCCGATCCCCTGACGGCCACTGCAGCAGCTGCCAGCCGGCATACACAAGCAGCAGCCCACCCATCGCCGCAGCCATCCGCGTCCATAGGGCACGCGGCTGAGCGGCCCCATCGCGACCGGGACGGCAAAAACTCTCCATGGGAGAGCTATCGGCCCGCCATTCGCCGGAATGCTCAGTATCCGACCCCCAACCACGCCCAGTAGTTATCCGCGCCGCGTGTACTGTGACGCCATGTTCAAGAAGGTCCTCGTCGCAAACCGGGGCGAGATCGCCGTCCGCGCCTTTCGCGCTGCCTATGAGCTGGGGATCGCCAGCGCGGCGCTCTACACCCCCGACGACCGTGGCTCCGTGCACCGCGTCAAGGCCGACGAGGCCTACGAAGTGGGCGAGGCCGGGCATCCGGTGCGCGCCTATCTCGACATCGACCTGGTCGTGGGCTTGGCCGAGCGCATCGGAGCCGACGCCATCTACCCCGGCTACGGCTTCATGTCCGAGAACCCCGAGCTCGCGCGCGCATGTGCACGCGCGGGCATCACCTTCGTCGGCCCGCCGGCTCAGGTGCTGGCGGCTGCGGGCAACAAGGTCCGCGCTCGCGAGGCCGCCCGGAGCTGCGGCGTGCCCGTGCTCAAGGCGTCGGGGATCCTCGCCGATGCCGCCGATGCCCGCCCCGCGGCCGAGGGGATGGCCTTCCCCCTGTTCGTCAAAGCGGCCGAGGGCGGGGGCGGGCGGGGCATGCGCCTCGTCGCCTCCGAGCGCGAGCTCGAGGAGTCGGCGCGCTCAGCGATGCGCGAGGCCGAGGCGGCGTTCGGTGACCCGTCCGCCTATCTGGAAGAGGCGCTCGTGCGCCCCCGGCACATCGAAGTCCAGATCCTCGCCGATGCCGACGGCAACGTGGTGCACCTGTTCGAGCGCGACTGCTCGGTCCAGCGCCGCCACCAGAAGGTGATCGAGCTCGCACCGGCGCCCAACCTCGACCCCGGCCTGCGCGACCGGTTGTGCGCGGACGCCGTGCGCTTCGCCCGCGAGGTGGGATATATCAACGCCGGGACAGTGGAGTTCCTCGTCGATCCCGAGCGAGGCGAGCACGTGTTCATCGAGATGAACCCGCGCATCCAGGTCGAGCACACGGTGACCGAGGAGACGACCGACGTCGACCTCGTGCGCTCGCAGCTGCTCATCGCCGGGGGCGCGACGCTCGGGGACCTCGGACTGCGCCAGGATGCGCTGCGCCAGCGCGGGGTGGCGTTGCAGTGCCGGATCACCACCGAGGATCCGTCCGCCGACTTCCGCCCCGACACGGGGCGCATCTCCGCCTACCGAGCCCCGGGCGGCGCGGGCATCCGCCTCGACGAGGGCACCGCGTATGTGGGCGCCGAGATCTCCCCCTACTACGACCCGCTCCTCCTCAAGGTGACCGCGCGCGCCGAGGATCTGCGCATGGCGATCGCGCGAGCGCGCCGGGCCGTCGACGAGGTACGTGTCCGCGGGGTGAGCACGAACCAGGCCTTCCTGCGAGCGGTCCTCGACGATCCCGACTTCCAAGCCGGGCGCACCTATACCACGTTCGTCGACGAGCACCCGGGATTGACGGCGGTGAGCGGGCGGGGCGACCGCGCCTCGAGGCTGCTGCGTCGCCTCGCCGAGGTCACCGTCAACAGCCCCCACGGGCCGGCCCCGGCGGTCGCCGATCCGGCGTCGAAGCTCCCCGCCCTTCCCGACGGCCCTCCCCCACCCGGTTCACGCGAGCGCCTGCAGGAGCTCGGGCCTCCCGGCTTCGCCCGCTGGCTGCGCGAGGAGACCGCGCTCGGGGTCACCGACACCACCCTGCGCGACGCGCACCAGTCGCTTATGGCCACGCGCATGCGCACCTTCGACATGGCCGTCGTCGCGCCCCACATGGCCCACCTGCTCCCCCAGATGCTCTCGCTCGAGGTGTGGGGCGGGGCGACGTACGACGTCGCGCTGCGCTTCCTCTCCGAGGATCCGTGGGAGCGCCTCGCCCTGCTCCGCGAGCTCGTGCCCAACCTGTGTCTGCAGATGCTATTGCGCGGACGCAACCTCCTCGGCTACGAGCATTACTCCGAAGCCGCGGTGCGGGCGTTCGTGGCCGAGGCGACGGCCACGGGCATCGACATCTTTCGCATCTTCGACGCCCTCAACAACGTCGAGCCCATGCGCGCGGCGATCGACGCCACACTCGAGGCGGGCGCCGTCGCCGAGGGCGCGGTGTGTTACACGGGCGATCTCTCAGACCCCGCCGAGCGCGTGTACACGCTCGACTACTACCTGCGCTTGGCCGAGGGCCTGGTGGACGCGGGGGTGCACATACTCGCGATCAAGGACATGGCGGGCCTGCTGCGCGCACCCGCGGCGCGGACGCTGGTCACGCGGTTGCGCGAGGAGTTCGACGTGCCCGTGCACCTGCACACTCACGACACCGCCGGCGGGCAGCTCGCCACCTACCTGGCGGCAATCGAGGCCGGCGTGGACGCGATCGACGGCGCCGCGGCGCCGTTGGCGGGAAGGACGAGCCAGCCGACGCTGTCGGGGATCGTCAGCGCCACCGACTTCACCGACCGGGCGACGGGGCTGAGGCTCGGCGCCCTGCTCGACCTCGAGCCCTACTGGGACGCGGTGCGCACGAGCTACGCGCCCTTCGAGACCCGCATGCGCGCGCCCACCGGACGTGTGTACCGCCATCAGATCCCAGGCGGGCAGCTCACCAACCTCCGTCAGCAGTCGATCGCCCTCGGCCTCGGCGAGCGCTTCGAGGAGATCGAGGCGGCCTACGTGCACGCCAACGAGCTATTGGGCGACATCGTCAAGGTCACGCCGACGAGCAAGGTGGTGGGCGATCTCGCTCTCTTCGTAGTCTCGGGCGGGATCGACTGGGACGACCTGCGCGAGCACCCCGAGCGCTTCGACCTCCCCGACTCGGTGCTCGCCTTCCTCCGCGGCGAGCTCGGCGAGCCCGCCGGCGGCCTGCCCCAACCCTTCGCCGAGCGCGCGCTGCGCGGAGCCTCGACGAGCCCCTCCGCGGACGGCTCCGACGGCGAGGCCGCTCAGCTCCCCGAGCCCGGTTCAGAGCGGCGCGCGGCGCTGTCGGAGCTCATGTTCCCGGGTCCGTTCCGCGACCAGCAAGAGGCCCGCGCGCGCTACGGCGACGTGTCGGTGATTCCCACCCTGCCCTTCCTCTACGGCCTCAAAGAAGACGAGGAGCACGCCATCGACCTCGAGCGGGGCGTGCGCCTGATGGTCGGCCTGGAGGCGATCGGCGAGCCCGACGCGCGCGGCATGCGCACCGTGCTCACTCGCCTCAACGGGCAGCTGCGCCCGATCGACGTCCGCGACGAGTCGATCGACGTCACCTCGGTCGCCGTCGAGCGCGCGGACCCCAAGGATCCCGACCACGTGGCCGCGCCGCTCGCGGGCATCGTCACCGTGCGGGTCAAGGAGAGCGACGAGGTAGCCGAAGGCGAGCCCATCGCCGTGCTCGAGGCGATGAAGATGGAGTCGACGATCACCGCTCCCCACGCCGGCCGCGTCGCGCGCATCGCGGCGCCGACCGGCGGCCGGCTCGAGCAGGGCGACCTCATCCTCGTCCTCGAGCGCTCGAAAGACTGAGCGGACGGCGTCAATGGTGAACGGCTTCGCGCCCGTGACGATGTCGCGGGCATCGATCCTCGCCTGCGAGGTGCTACCAGCGACAGCCCCCTGAGCTGGGGGCGGACGGCCCGGGACTTCGATACCGCGCCCTTGGCGCTGAGCTCGGCGAAGGTCGCCGAGCTTTCCGTCGGGCGCCGTGATCACGCCGTCCCGGACCGCGCGTGGGTCGGCTGCCCCCGCGCGGTGGCGGCGGCGACGCGGACCGGGGTGAAGATCGAGTGCATCGCGTTCGAGCCGCCGGTGAGCTGGCTCCACACGAGCTCCGGGCGAGCGTCGGCGGGGTCACCCTGACCTTGTCGACCGTGATCGCGATCTCGTCGGCACTAGCCCTGGCCACGGCGGTGGTGATCCCCTGCCCGACCTCGGCGCGGGGGAGGGAGAACGACACGGTGCCGTCGCTGTTGACGGCGACGGTGATCAGTCCCGAGGTGGGCATGGCGGCGGCGTTGGGGGCCGTGCCAGCTTAGCCATGCGTTCCCTCTCTGATCGCCTCTCCGGTGACCCTTGCCACAAGCGGAAAGCGCGGCTCGTGACTCGCACGGCACCGACCGCAGACACACGGTCAGATCCGCATTCGCCGTAAACGAGGTCGTTCCGGTACGCCTGGCGCCTGGCTACCTGTCGAGGTTGAAGGGTATACCGTAACGCAACCCCGGGGTCCAGTCATTGGGCGCTCCCAACAACAACGCTCGCGCCCCGGTTGTCGTCGGCTCACACATGCGTCGGTGACAATCCCGGGGGTGTCCGAGGTCCCACGAGTGGTGTTCCTGCCTGGAGCCTCGGGGGCCGCCGAGTTCTGGCGACCGGTCGCCGACCGGCTCCCGGCCCCGTGGATCAAGACGCTTCTCGGCTGGCCAGGCGCGGGCGAGCAGCCGCACGATCCGTCCGTGCGCGGCTTCGGCGACCTAGTCACCGCGGTGGCCGGCACGCTCGAGGCACCCTGCGACGTGGTCGCGCAGTCGATGGGAGGCGTTGTCGCCATCGGGCTCGCCCTCCGACACCCCGACAAGGTGCGCCGCCTCGTCCTCGCCGCCACATCCGGCGGTATCGATGTATCGGGCTTCGGAGGCGTGGACTGGCGGGCCGACTACCGGGAGCAGTACCCGGACGCCGCGCCATGGGTCTTCGCCGAGGAGCCCGATCACACCGAGGAGATCAGCGCCGTCACCGCGCCGACGTTGCTTCTGTGGGGGGACGCCGATCCCATCAGCCCCGTCGCGGTCGGCGAGCGGCTCGCTGAACTGCTGCCCCACGGCACCCTCGAGGTGAGCGCGGGGGGCGGCCACCAGTTCGCCGAGGAACACCCGGCGGCGGTGGCTCCGATGATCGCCGCCCACCTTCGCTAGGAGATGGACTTGGCCTGGATACGGGTACGTACACGAGGACACATGATCGCCTCGACTCCGGCGCTCATCTCCGTGGCGGCGTGCGTCGCCACCGCCGCCCTGGTGGGCTGCGGTACGGGCCACGCCCCTCACCGCCGCCACCCGCCGGCCGGGACATCGGTCGTCTCCATTCCCGGGCTCGGGTCGCTGAGCCACCGGTGCTCCGGCTCTCTGCGCGTCGAGGCGACGCTGAGCACGCGGGGCGTGCTCGCCACCGAGTCTGCGACGGTGGAGGGCGACAACGGGCGCAATCTCGTACAGGTGACCGCTCGCGAAATCGCCGGCATACGGGGCGCCGCCGCCGTAGACCATCGAGTCACGGTGACCGGCGATCCGCAACCGATGCGTGATCTGGCCGGTGCGCGGATCGATCGCCGCGACCGCGCTGGTCCCAGGGTCGCCCGGGAAGGTTGGATCGAGAAAGGAGCCCAACGTCCAGATCACGCCGCGTCCGGTGGTCACGTCGACGACGTCGACGGCTTTGCCCGCTTGCGAGACGAGCGGATCGTGAGGCGATTCCTGCCCGGTCCCAGGAAGCCGACGCCTCCCAGGTCCTCCGCCACCCAGGTACCGTGACGATCGGTGGTCGTGTGCGTTTCCTCGCTCGGGGAGGGCACCATCGCCACGACCCGCGCCGACCGCGCGTCGATCTCGGCGATCAACCCGCGGGCGATCGAGACCCACACCTTCCCGCCTCCGACGCTGATGCCCGAGGGGAGGAACCCGTACAGGCGGCGTCCGGCGGCAACGATCGGCTTCGGTAGGGCGAGATGGATCGTCGCCGTCGTCCGTAGCGTCGCGGGATCGATCCGCGTGACCGTGCCGGCCATGAACTGGGCGATCCAGATCGCGCCGCCGCCGGTCGCCAGCGCCACCGCATCACTGACCGCTGACCACTTGAAGACATGGTGGCCTGCGGATCGCGACCTCCGTCACCCGCTCGCGTCTCAGCCGCGGTCCCGAGCAGCCTCGGAGGCAGGTGAGGACCCAGATGGCGCCTCGCCCGGCGGTGGCGTCAACCGGGGAGCCACCGAAGCTAACTAACGTCCGCGGTGACCTTCGCGGACGGTTGCACGGGCGCGTGAGTGGCGCACCCGGCCAAGGCAAGCATGACTCCGAGAACGCGCCACATTAACCCCGTACGGCGCCGGGCGCGCATCAGGTCCGCCCTGCGCGCGCCTGGCACCCAGCGAGCGGTTACGGCGCTAATCAGGCGTCAAGAAGGAGCGCGAACGTCGCCTGGATTGTCGCGGTAACCTCCTGATTCCCGCTCTCGACAGGCATGTCACGGCCCGCTGCGGCGCTCGCCAAGGTTATGAAGCGATGTCCAACCCGTCCGTCGTCTGGCTCAGCCAATGCGAGGAGCGCTCCTAGTCGCGCGCTGACTCCGGCGGCATACGCCTGCGCTTTCTCGCGGGCATTCGCGGCAGCCTGCTTGGCAGCTTCCAGCCACACGGGATTGATGGCTGACACGCGCCAACTGGGTCCGGCGATCCGCGCGTCGAGCTCCTCGCTTGAACGCATGATCACCCGTCCGGAGGCCAGTATCGGTTATCCGAACCGACACGCTCGCTGCTGCCCGGTGTCCAAGGGACCGGCGGCCCTGCTCGGTGTGATCGAAGTCCTCCTGAACCGTTATACCCGTCGTGGATCGGTCCTCGCGCCGGATCGCCAGCTCATCGAGCAGCGCGACGAGAACCTCGCTACGTCGCGCCACGTCCGCGAGCGCCGGTCCGGGGGCCGCCTCGGTGGCGGCAAGCGTGATCCAAACGAAGGCCTCGTCGGGCTCCGTACGGATCGCCGCTTCACCACGTACGGTGACGGTCGGACCGTCTGCAGCTACCCCAGGATCACCCCGATGATCGGACACGCGAGCATTCTCTCAAACTCTCCGCTGCGGGGACCACTGTGCTCGTTTGATCGCGAAGGGAGACCTTCGTCGCTGGCCTAAGACTCGCTGCACTCAGAGGACTGAGGCCGTTGGAGGAGTTCATCGAGCTTGATCGGCGACAGCTCGAGGATCGGCGCGCGCTCCTCGCCGTACCACAGTCGTAGTTCTCCGTCAGCGATTTTGGCGTCGAACGGCGGGAACCCGCTTGGAAACTGGCCTGGCCTGGCCGGCCACGGGGCGGTGGTTACCTGCGAGAACGCATCCGAAGCTGTGCCCAACATATTCCGAGCGGCTCCGACAAGGCGCTCCTCGAGGCTCTCGCCAGCGCCCACCGCGAGAGCCACGTCGCTGCCCCAACCCGCGGCAAGGATCATCCGATCGCGTACGGACACGCTCGCCCGATCCGGCGCGACCGCAGCCAGCCGATCGGCGAGCAGTGCCACGAACGCGTCGATATCCACATCTCCGTAATCAAGACCAGCGTGCCGAAGCTCTTGTTGTTTGCTCCAAAGCTCACGATCGAAAGACCGACTCTCCTGGTCCCCAAGCGCTGATGAGTGAAGCTGCAGGATCGCGAACCCCGATTCCGTCGGCCCGGATCTGTTGTGGTCCTCATCGACCAGCCGGATGCGGTGCTCACCGCTTGGCAGCGTGACGTACGAAATACGCCCACTCGCGATCCAATCGAGCACGGCCTGCTCGCTCACCCTCAGGATGGCCGCAGCCTCGGCGGCGGTGATCAACCGACGCCCCGTGCCACGCAGCGGGGAGTTGGAATCGTTCGTCATCGCCAAGTCGATCGCCAACACACGCGACTCTATCCAGCCGACTGTCTCTTTCAACATCGTTATGCAGGCTCCCCCTTCGATCGCCAAGCAACACGGCGGTCCCCGCGGCGTTCGGCATGATGCTGCTCGTGCACGATCACTCCGGATGGCAGTGCTCGGTCCTTCTTGGCAAGGATGCCGCGAGCTCCGATGGGAGCATCGAGATCGAGCATCTTGATGCTGCTGGGATTGACTGGATCGCTGACGGCCCCGGCGGCACGGAATGTGGGCCGCTCGTGGACGCGTTCCGCGCCGCCGCAGGCCCGGCCGCCGATCACCATTGGATTGCGGCTGTGATCGCGGCGCTCAAGCGACAGTTTGCCTCGAACCATCGCGGCTCACCGTTGCTCATCATGCGCGGCGGCGGGACCTGGTACCACGCGTCGGCATCACGCAACCGCGACTCGATCCGACGCCACGGACTGGACTGGAACCTGATGACGCCGCCCGGGATCGCCGGCAGTCGCGCAGCAGAGCGACCGGCATCTTCCTCTGCGGCGAGCGGGAGAGCGCGGAGCGGTTCGCCGGAATGTGTCGCGACGGTCCGGCCGACATCTGGACGGTCCGACTGGATGACGCTTGGCTCGAGAGCGCCCCTTCCGGCGGTGGCGGTAGCGACTGGATGATCTGTCCGCAGCCGATCCCTCCCGACCGGATCACGCTCGAGGAGACCGACATCCCGAGCCGGCACTGGTAGCAACCCAGTTCGAACGAGTTGTGAGCTCTTCCCCTGCGATCGCTTAGCAGGCGTCCGTCTCAGACCGGGAGACTGAACCTAGCCACTCAGAACGATCTGTAATGCCCGTTGCCGATCACAAAGCCGTGGTTGTCGCCGTTGAAGCACATCACTGTCGTCAGCGCCAAGTGGCAGGTCACGCCCAGCTGGTTCCAGAGACGGCCTCGAACCAGCTTGACCGACTTGCCGGCGACGAATGAGTCCTGACTAAGCCTCAAGACCTTCGGCTGGCCGAGCACGCCGATCTGGACGAATCCCGGATCGCCGACCCCTTTCTGCGTGGGCGCAGGGACGCCGCGGGCCGCGCACAGCACCATGGTCGCGGGCTTGGTGGGGGCGTGGATCTCGATCCCGCACGTGACGGTCCCGCGGCTGTTCTGGAAGTGGATCGACTTGGAGATCGGCGCAGCAGTCGCCGCCGGGGCAAGAGCGGCCGCTCCCGCGGCAACTGTAGAAGCGGCGATGGCTGCGAATCGGCCCATGCTGTCTCCTCGTGATCGATTGCCGCGCAGTGCGGGCGGCCCCAAGCATTTTGCACTAGGCCCGTTGATACGAAGCATTCGCTGCGAGGTCGAGGTCCGCCCGATTACCCCCGGTCGTCGATCCGGCGTGTCGATGGCGTTCGTCCATGATGTCTCAGCCTGGTTGGCTGACGTACTCCCCGGCGTGCTACTTACTGCTCGGGAGGGCACAAGGTTTCGCCGCCGCCCTCGGCGAGGGCCCGATGACCGCCGAGCACGTTTTGCTGGCTCTGCTTTGGGATCCTCACAGCATGTCGTCGCGGCTGCTCTGGCGTCTTGGTGTCCAGCGCGGCCGAGTGGTCGAGCGTCTCCGTGGCCTCGGCGTCGCGGTTCCTTCGGCGCCACTTCCTCCACAGCATGAGATCGAGTGGGGGGAGCCGGTCTGGTTTGATCGCGACAAGGTCACGAGTGTCCTCGACCACGTCCGTCTGCATCTCCCACCGGACACGAAGTGGGGCTTCAACTACGAGGACGACCGGGCATGGGTACGGGCGGAGGCGAGCGTCGAGCTCCAGACGCTGGTCGATGGCGCGATCGCCGATAGCTGACCATCGGCGGCCTAGGCGAACACGAACACAGGCACGAGGCTCCCGAGATCTTTCTGTTCGATCGCCCTGCAGCACTTCAGTGCTGACTCTGCCGAAGGAGAATGGGGCTGCTTGGCACGCGGCTTTAGCATCTCGCAGCATGTGCGGTATGTGCCGCTCAGGCTGGTGGCTATTCGTTGCTGGGAGTCTGGTTCTGGCGGTGAGTGGGTGCGGGGGCGGGCGGCGAAAGGCCGCTGGCAGCGCATCGGCTCTGCAGTACTTGGGCGTCGGCGACAGCGCTCTACTCGCAGCACAGTGCGTACGTGGCTCGACCGCGTGCCGGGTCACCTACGCGAATGGTGACGTTTTCAGATGCTCGCGCAACTCGATCGCAGGCATGGAAGACGGCTCGGGGGCTGTCAAGCGAGGTGCTCGCGCACGGATCGTGCCAGTTCCGGGGCCGGCATACCAACGTCGGACTGGTGCGAGATGCTCCGGCGCTGCGCTGAGCGTGTTTCCGACGTCCGGGGACTATTCCATGACGGGCGAGCATGGCCATTCCTTCATACTCTTGAACCGATCAAGGTTCGCGTGCTTCGTGCGCGGCTACCCTCGCGTATCGTTTTATGCGCACCGGGTCCTGCTTCCGTTTGTGCAGCGAAACGGCGGTGGTTACGTGACGCGGCGACCTTCAAAGCGAGTGCTCCTGGAGGTCGGCGCGCAGGCGTATTTCTTGGCGGCGAAGTACCGCTGCGACGGGCAGGTTGCTGCCGAGGCTTCAAGCGTCGACGTATCCTTGCCTGGCGGAACCGGGAGAGTCACCGACGTGCTGCCATCTGGCGAGTCGGTCTACGCATTCGACTATTGCCGACGCTACGCGAGTGATGCGCGAGTCGACCCGGGGAATTACGTCGACGTGTCGCCAGTCGTCGCCAAGCCCGCGAGCATGACCCCGTAGACGCCGTTTCTTCATCGCCCACCCGCAATCAGCGAGTGTTCTGGAAAGCGCGGCACCACCTCGAGCTCACAGCCGCGCTTGCCCGTTACCGCCGACCGGAGCTGTGATTAGACCACATGGAGGATGCTGTCCGGCCGGGCTGGTGTAGTCGGCCGGTCCCCCACGCGATCGTGGGGTGATTGAGCCGCACGGGTGGCACCCCGCGCGGCGTCCACAACCGCATAGAGGAGCCGACCATGGCGAAGGTTCGCAGTTGGGTTGGTCTTGACGTTTCACGCGCGCTCGGTGCTCGCCGTCACGATCGATGGCGAGTCCGGTGAGCTGCGTACGCGCAAGCTGTCCGGGGCGACGAGCGGGTGGTCGAGTACTGCAGCTCGCTGCCCGGCGTGACGCGCGCGGCGTACGGTACGAGACTTGCAGGAGTCACCACTCCCCCTCGCTCATCGGTGAGCTCCGGTGGTCGCTGCGGCGACGCCGCCCACGGGCGCGGGTCGAAGGCTGAGGCGGCGGCGGGTGAGCCGGCGACGGCGGGCGGGTGCGGCGGAGCGGGCGCCGATGCGGCGCCGCTCGGCGTCGCGCGCCAGCTCGTCGATGTGGGACTGGGCGATTGCCTGCCGGAGATACGGATGCATGGTGGCCTCCCAGAGGTTTGCGTTCACCCCTTGAGACCGCCGCGCGCTCTGAAAATCATCGGCGCGGCTAGCGCAATGGGAGCGGCTGGTCGGGCTCTGACTCGGGCCGAGCGCCGAAGATCCGTCGCTCCTGCTCGGCGATCGCTACGTCGTTGATGCTCGCTTCGCGCCGGGCCATGTATCCGACCGCGTCGAACTCCCAATTCTCGTTGCCGTAGCTGCGCCACCACTGGCCGCAGTCGTCGTGCCATTCGTACTGGAAGCGGACGGCGATCCGGTTCTCGGAGAACGCCCACAGCGACTTGCGCAGGGCGTAGTCCTGCTCCTTCTCCCACTTGCGGGTCAGGAAGGCAATGATTTCTTCGCGGCCCACGAAGAACTCGGATCGGTTTCGCCATTGCGAGTCCGGGGTGTAGGCGCCGGCGACGCGCTCGGGATCCTTGGTGTTCCAGGCGTCCTCGGCCGCTTGGACCTTCCGGCGCGCGGACGCTTCGTCGAAGGGCGGTACGGGTGGGCGCGGAGGCGGCTGCTCGCTCATGGGGCCGGATCTTACGTCGACGCGATAACGCCGCGATCAGACCAGCGGTAGCGGGGCCGCCAGCCGAGCACGGCTTCGGCGGCGGAGCAATCGATCAGCGCCCGCCATGGCTCGGCCGCGTAGCGCTCGGGGTCTCGAACGGGAACGCCCGGAGCCAGCCGGCCGGCGATCTCGAGGGCGGGAGCGCTCGCCGAGATCTCCGCGGCGCAGAGGAGAGCGCGACGGTGCCCGGAGAGCGGCACCGTGAGCGCGCACCCGACCGCGGTGGCCACGTCGCGCACGTCGACGAAGGCGCCGTACTCCCAGAACGGCTCCCATTCCGAACGCGGCTCCGCGCGGCGCTGCTCCTCGACCCGCGCGTAGGCGTCGGACCTCCAGACCGCCACCGGGCGCAGCGACACCGTCGGGGTCCCCGTCCGCGCGGTGAAGCCCTCGCAGAGATCTTCGGCGAGACGCTTGGACAGGCCGTAGGGGCGCATGGCGCGCCGCGGATGATCGTCGTCGACCGGGAAGTAGTCGGGCAGGCGCTCCCCCTCGGTGATCCCGAGCGCCTGCTCACTGGAGAAGTGAATCACTCGTGTAGCCCCGGCGGCTTCGGCGGCGAGCAGCACATGCCAGGTCCCGAGCACGTTCACGGCCATGATCTGCTCAGGGGTCCCGGCCGTGTCGTGGGCCAGGGCCCCGAGGTGGACGATCGCGGCGCACCCCACCGCCCGGCGCTTGACAGTAGCGAGGTCGAGGAGATCGGCGCCCTCGGCGAGATCAAAGCCGACGACCACGTGGCGGCGCCGCTCAAGCTCGGCCACTACGTATCGACCGACCCCGCCGCGGTGACCGGTGACGAGAACGCGCACCGCGACAGGATCGCGGTTCCCGCGCCGGCGTGTTCGTTGTCGAGAGGTTCCGGGCGTCGGCCACAAAGTTGAGCGACCGCTTTGAGCGAGCGCTAAAGTCTCAGCATGGAGCCAGCCCCACGTAGCGGCGTCGACGCCGACGCGCTCAGCGGCACGAAAGCGAGGATTGCCGAGGCGGCGCTGAAGACGCTGAAGACGAGGGGATTTGCCGGCTCCAGTGCGCGCGAGATCGCCAGCGCCGGGGGCTTCAACCAGGCGCTCATCTTCTACCACTTCGGCAGCGTCAAGAATCTCCTGGTCGCGGCGCTCGACGTCGTCAGCGCCCGCCGGATGCGCGCCTATGGGCCCGCCTTCGAACAGGCGAGGACCGCTAGCGAGCTGGCGCGCCTCGCGCGTGAGATCTATGCGGAGGATCTCGAGAATGGCTACGTGACCGTGCTCGGCGAGATGGTCGCCGGCGGTGTCTCCAACCCCGAGCTCGGCGGGGCGGTGGTGG
>JALYZL010000472.1 GCA_030948875.1 Actinomycetota bacterium | reverse complement strand
GCGTGTGTACTGAACTCGTGAAGATCGTCAAGGTCCGTCGCGTCGGTAACAGCAATGTCGTCTCGATCCCCCGTGAGTTCGAAGCGAGCGGCTACACCTCTGCGACGTCGGTTCTCGTGGAGGAGCTCCCCGACGGTGAGCTGCGAATCCTGCCTACGGAGCGGGTCCGCGAGCGCGTTCGGCAGATCGCGACGCGTGTGGTAAGCGAGCATTCTGAGGCGATGGAGATCCTTGCTGGCTACGACCCGGACGACGAGAACTCGTCCGACTGACGGCGTGTCGCCGAAGGTGGGGAGTTCGACGAACTCGTCGTCTATCTGGGCATAGAGGATGCCCTCGAGATGTCCGCGGCGATCATCGGCGCTGCGGCGGCGCAGGCGGCGGACCATCTTCGAAGTCGTGTCGCGCTCGAGGGTGCGCTCGGCCGGCCGGGGAGCTACGCGCATTACGAGCAGGCGGACGTGGCGCTCCAGACGTCAGTCCTGGCGCACGGGATCGCTGAGACGCAGCCGTTCGTGGACGGTAACAAGCGGACTGCGCTCGTCGCCATGCTCACGTTTCTGGAGATCAATGGGTTTCGAGTACGCGCGACCGACCCAGAGCTTTGCAGACTTGATCATCGGCTTCAGTCGCGGCGCTACGTCGCAAGAGACTGCCGGGCGCCGTGCGTCAATGCGTGGCGTTCGTGCTCCCCGCGCGAAGAGCAGGACGAAGCCGAGGATCAGCGCCCACGGGATCTCCCAGAACGTCCCGAACGCGAACAACAACGCCCGCCCGACGGTGTGGGTCACGGTCGCGAACGGCGGGAGCTTCATCGCGGAAGCTAGACCTAGCCACGGAATCACAGGGCCGGTCGGGGATCGCGTCGCGTTCGGGGGAATTTCTCGTGTATCCTGGCCGCCCGCTGCGCTTGGGAGTGTCTGTTCTCTTGGTTCTACTTGTTTGAGGGGGTGGCTTCGGTTCTGTTACGAGGCCTGGCGAGGGCACTCGCATGTGCCGGCGCCCTCGTGCTCGTCATGGCGGGGGGTGCGCAGGCGCGGGTGCGCGACTACTGGGTCGCGGCGGTCCCGGTCTGGTGGAACATCGTGCCCAACGGGCATGACGCCATGACCGGCATGCTGGTGCCCCCGGCGGAGTCGATCATCCACACCGTCGTGTACCAGCGCTTCACTTCGCACTGGCGCCGGCCCCTGGCCAACGCCCCCGCGTCGAGTGCCGACGGCCTTCTTATTCCCGGTCCACTCCTCCGCGCCCGAGTCGGGGACCAGCTACGCGTCCACTTCAAGAACATGGACACGCTGCGTAACGCCCCTCACTCGATGCATTTTCATGGCGTCCACTACGCGCCGAGCTCGGATGGCGCCTACATCCCGGGTTTCTCAGGCGGTGACGCCAACGTGATGCCCGGACACACCTGGACGTATCGCCTGACCGCTGGCGCAGGCTCGGCTGGCGTGTGGCCTTATCACGATCACTCACCCTCGATGGATCAGTCGATCGGCGGGGGCATGTTCGGAATGCTATCGATCCTCGGTCGCCACGAGCGCGCCCCCGATCGCGAGTTCGAAGTCGTGTTCTCACAGTTCGGGAGCTTCATGGCGATCAATGGACGGGCGTTCATCGGCAACACGCCGATCTTCCGCGCGAAGGTCGGTCAGGTCGTGCAGTGGGATGTCATGGGCATGGGCTCGGACTTCCACACCTTCCACGTCCATGGCCATCGCTGGATTGGTCCTGGCGGCGTGCCCACCGATACGCAGACCGTCGGACCGGCCACGAGCTTTCGCCTACGGTGGCGCGAAGATGCTCCAGGTACGTGGCTCTACCACTGCCACGTCGAGGCCCACATGATGGCCGGAATGATTGGTCTATATCGGGTCTCTCGCCGATGAAGCGCGGGGTCGTCGCGGTGTCACTCGCAGTGCTGGCACTAGGCGCGGCGCCGGCCAGTGGTGGACCGATCACGCAGGGCGTCACCATCGACTTTCAGTCGTTCACTCCCACGCAACTCGATGTACTGTCAGGCGACACCGTGAACTGGTCGAACCAGAGCGTCCGCTCTCACACGGTGACCGCTGACGACAGCTCATTCAACTCCGGAATCGTGTTCGGCGGCGGCAGCTTCTCGCACACCTTCAATGCCGTTGGAACCTATACGTACCACTGCAGCATCCATCCCATGATGACGGGCGAGGTGGACGTACGCCGTGTGACCCTCGAGCCGCTTCCCGCCTCGCCCGTGCCCACCTTCCAGCGCGTGACGTTCACGGGACGCAGCGCTGACGGCTCCGCAGTGGTGAACGTGGAGAAAGCCGGATCGGGTGGATACCGCACTGTCGCGTCAGTCACGCCCGGTTCTGACGGCCGCTGGAGTGCCACGCTGGTGGCGACGACTGGAAACTACCGGGCGAGCAGCGGCGCTGATGCCAGCGAAACACGGAGGCTGGTCGTCGTGGACGGGCACGAGGTCGTACGTGTGGCGGGGCACACGGTCGCGGTGACGGTCTCACCACCTGACGCGGGCGCGACTGTCGTGCTCGAGTTCTTTCTGCGCGAGCGCTTCGGCTGGTGGCCGGTGAGGCGCGCGCGGCTGGATTCTCGTTCGCAAGCGGGATTCCGCGTCCGTGGCCCGGTCCTTGCCCGCGTGGTTGTGGTTGACCGCGACGGTTGGACGCCGCTGCTCACAAGCCCCGTCCTACGCTTGCGCCGCTAGCCCAGCGCTCAGCGAGGATCCGGATCTCCATCGCATGCTCGTCCAAAGAACACGAGGTGCCGAGCGATCACCGGCGGCGGGCGGCAGCGGGCGCGGCTTCCCAGCGAGTCGGTAGCCGCGCTCGGCCTTGACCCCCTCGCCGCTCTTGGCGAGTTTGGACAGCATCGTGCTAACCGTGCCGCGCGGAAGCCCAGTCGCTGTCGCGACTTCGCCGGCGGTCAAACCGTTAGACTTCGTCCTCGGTCAGATCAGGGCGAATTCGATTCGATCCGCTCCATCACTCTGCGACCGACTCGTGCGCGGTCGTGCTGTCGGCGACGAGCGTGGTGGCGAGATCTGCACTGACCGGACCCGCTCGAGTTCAATACGCATCGCGACGAGCCGCAGGAAATCCGGGTTCCACCAGAAGGCCCGATGCTCATCAAATGCGCCGCCGAATGCGGCCCACCGACCGGACCCACAGACACGCCCGCATGGCACGCTTGCGCCACAGAGGCGCTCGCTCACCGTTGGACCGGTTGAGACGCCGTCGCCTCCGGCACCAATTGCCGTCTACGGCGCGCGGCTTGCCGGCGTCGTGGTCGTGGTGGGCCATGTGCTCAGCGGCGGAAGCGAGCGAGCGTGTAGAGCGCGAGCAGGCTGAGTCCGCTTGTGATCGCGGGCACGGCGAGCAGCAGGCACCCGTCACGGGTGAGGTGCGCCAGTTCGGGTTGGCCTCCGTGGAGGAGGATCGCGGCGACCGTCGCGGCGAGGAGAGCGATCAGCGCAAGCCCGCCGAGC
>JALYZL010000451.1 GCA_030948875.1 Actinomycetota bacterium | reverse complement strand
GAGGATGGCGGAGACGATGCCGACCCAGCGGGCGAAACCACTGCCTCGGCGCAGGGCGTCGAGCGCCACTGGAGCGGCGAACAAAACCGCAGCCGCCGTCAGGGTCGGGCCATAGACAGCTGCTACGTCGGCGATGGTGCGGGCCGTGGCCGGCTGGAGCACTCCCGGGTGCAGCGCCGGGCCGGTTGTCAACCAAAGCCAGGCGGTCGTGAGCAGACCGACTCCGACGCCGCCCAGGAATGACACGTCACGCCATATCCCGCGCAAGACCGAGCGCACCCAGCAGACGAAGATCGCATATGGCACCGCCGAAATCACGCCCAGCCAGGCCGCGAGGCGAACTCCGCCAGCGTGCTCGCGGTAATAGCGAGCCACCTCGGCCCCGGAGGCCGTCAGCTTCGGAGGCGGCGGCGCGACGAAGGAACTGAGCAGGAACAGAAGGGCAAAGGCCAGCGCCGTCCACAGAGGCCAACGAGTCCTGCTGGCCGACACCGACGTAGCTACAGCGGCCCCATCTGTGATGGTCACCGGTGCCTCCAGGGCGGCGGCCCCCCGGCGCGCCTCAAGTGATGCCTACTCCTCGCCAACTTGGGGATCAAGCACATGATCGCGCCGACAGCTCGTTCCAGGCTGCGACCGTGGGCTGGAGGTCTGCGCCTGTCACGAGGAGCAGACTCGCGGAAGACCAGATGCCGTCAAAAGACGGCGCCCTTCAACGGCGGACGGCGAAGGTCACGAACGACAGTTGCCAATCCGCGCTCTCGCGCCCGGCGGACCATGCCTCGCGAGGCATCCACTCCCACCGGGGAGTGTCCACGGGAGCGGAAGTGGTGCAGATCGCGCCCCGGTCCACAGCCCAGGTCCGCGAGTCGGGCTCCGTCGGGGAGACATCGCAGGAACGCGTCACGGAAGGCCGTAACGGGTGGTGATGGGCCTGCTGTCTGCCGTTCGTAGTCCTCGACGATCAAGTCATACGAGGCAGCCGTGGTTGCACGTCATCGCTCACGAGTGCGAGGCTAAGGTCGGCTACGCCACGGTCGGATGCGGCACATAGCCGGCTTCGATGACCGAGTCTCGCGACCTACTTGTCGGCCTGGTCGAGCTCAGTTGGCGGTGGGCAACGAGGGGCGAGTGGCAACGACGACCATGAGGCCTTCGACGTTCGATTCGTCGCCGAAACTCAAGCCGACCTCGACGTCAAGTCCCTCGGCCGCCAAAAGCGCGGGTACGACCCCGCGAACGTCGATCAGAACGTTGTCGTGTCGTTCGTGCTCGCGGCGATAACGACCGTCCTCTTCCTTGATGAAGGTCGTCATCGACCGAGCGAAGTGCGTCGGCCCCTCGCTCACCCGCTCGATGAACAACGCCCAGTCGTCTCCTACCCATGCCGTCGGAGGCCGGGCCATCAGGGCGTCACGCGTGGAGAGATCCTCCAGGTCGAGCGCTAGCACGCCGCTGGGGTGGAGCGCGCGGGCGCACGCCAGCAAGGCCGCCTCGAGCCGTCCTTGGGTGTCGATGTAGCTGAGCGCATGGCCAGTTGAAACGATTGCATCGGCCTCAGGGAGCGGGTCGTCCGGCAGCGCCAGCAGGCGGTGCTCGAGAGCGTCCGGTGCGTACGCGCGCGCGATGTCGAGCATCGCCGGAGAGGCGTCCGTGGCTATCACCCGGTGGCCGGCTTCGGTGAGGTGCCTGGTGAGCAACCCGCTCCCGCAACCGATCTCCAGGACGACTCCGCCCCGAGCCAGAATCGGCTCGAGGTGGGCGAGCACGCCGGGGGCGCACGCGTCCGCGTGGAACCCGAAACCCTCGTGATGCACTTTGGCCAGCGCGGCTCGGTAGTAGCGCTCCCCGACGGCGGACATGACGACGAGGGTAAGGCCGGCTACGCCACGGTCGGAAGCGGCACTTCTACTCGCTGTAGGCGAGATGAATAACGACGCATAGTCCGCTCGAACGCTGCTGCGGAAGCGTTGGCGAGCAGGCGCCGGCCGCGCCCTGAGAGTCCGAATCCGCAGACCGCGACGCCCTGTCAGCATGCCCGATACAGCAGGCCGCAGTTCAGGTCGCGGGGTGATCGCTGCTCGGCGGACCGGTGAGGACTTTGGGCACGTACTCGAGCAGCTGGAGCCTGCCGTCGAAGGTGCGGCTGGCGACCATCTCGAGACTGACGTCGGGATACCCGTCGTAGATGCGCCCCCGCCCGGTGCTGCCTGTGATGACGGGGAAGGCGACTACGCGAAAGCGGTCGACAAGGCCGGCCTCGAGTAACGACCGGCAGAGCGTGAGGCTACCGATCGTCCGCAACCCATGGGGGGTATCCGCCTTCAGCGACCGAACGGCCTCGACCGGGTCCTCGGCGACCAAACGCGCATTGGCCCACTCCAACGGCTCCTTAAGTGTCGAGGAGAACACGA
>JALYZL010000437.1 GCA_030948875.1 Actinomycetota bacterium | reverse complement strand
TGGGTGACGGCTCCGACGGGACGATCGAGCGGCTCTCCGTAGGCCGCCACGAGCCGCGCCGCGAGGGTGGTGGCGGCGGCGACCGACACCTGCTGACCGAGGACGGCGCGGAGCGCGAGCTCCTCGCCGTCGACGTGCCCGGGGACCCGGCGCCCGGGCGCGGCGCGGACGAGCTCCGCCAGTACCGGGTCCGCCCCGAGCGCCTCGATCACCGGCCGCGGATCGGTGTCGAGATCGAGGAGCGCGCGACAGCGCCGCACGGCGGCGGCGAGATCGCGCTCGTCGTGCAGCCAGAAGCGCGCGTGGACGAAGCCGGCACCCGGCCGGACCTCGATCACCCCCGGTCCGTTAGGCAGCCGCACGCTGCGACGGTAGCCGCCGCCTGAGACCTCTTCGACACCGGTGACCGCCCGCTGCGCGAGAAAGGCGACCAGCCCGTCGCCGTCGAGCGGCCCCCGGTAGGGCAGCCGTCGCGCGATCGAATCGCTCATCGGGGGCATCGCCAACCTAGAACGTCGACCGGCGCGAGTTTGTGAGACTTGCTGGGCACTGCGCGCGTCGCGCCCGGCGGCGCGACGCGCTGGGCCCGCCGGCCCCGGGACGTTCGGCGCCAGCCGAACTCGGGCCGTCCTGGCCCTTAAGGGCCGAAGGCCCCGCTTAGCGGATGGCGTCGACGCGCTCGCCGAGCAGCGCCACGGCCTTCTCGAGGTCCGGCGCGATCATCGAGTAGATCTCGGTGCCCTCGACCTGCTCCTTGACCTTCTCGATCCTCGGCGCGAGCGACTCGATCTGCCCGAGAATGTCGCCGTTCCCGTTCTGGCTTTGCATGGCGACGTACGCGGCGCCGGCCCCGCCGAGGACGACGACCTTCTTGAAGCTCGGCAAGAACAAGCCGATCACGCTGCGCCTACGCCGGAGCCGCTTGTCCGCGGCGGCAAGGGCGGCCAGCGCCCGGCCGAGCTCTTTGCTGTTCCTGTCTATCTTCACTTGCGCCTCCATTCGGCTGCCAAAGATCGGGCGCAGGACTACCACCCGAATCAATTTGAAGGGAATTCCCAACGAACCACCGACGCCGCCGCTGGCAGCGAAGCCGACGAGGAAGGGGGTGGTGACCAGCCCATCGCCGACCGCCACTCCGCCCGCGAAGGTCTCCGCCCGCGGGATGAGCTTCTCGCCGCTCAGCTGCGACTTGATCTGAGTCTGTGCCTCCGTGCGGACTTTGGTCGCTACCTCCGCACCCTTCTCCTCTATCTGCGCACGTACCGCGGGAATCTTCTCCTTGATGATTCCCTCGACTGCCGCCTCGATCTGGGGGATCTGCTCCTTGATCCTCGTCTCGGCAACGGCCATGAGCTTCTCGCCCACGCCGACGAAGAACTGCTGGAGCCTCCTCCTGATCATGGCTTCGCCCCGGGATCGAAGTTGTGAAACTCAGCGTGCAAGGCCGCTCACCACCTTTCCGGCCAGCACCCCGGCCGCGAGTCCTGAGGCAATCCGGGTCACCGGTCCCGCCTGGGCGTGTCGCTGCTTCGCTTCCTCGAAGGAAAAGCTGAGCAAAGAGGTGACTTTGCTTCTCGTCTCGGCGAGAACCGGTTCGATCATGTCGAACATGTCGCGACCATTCACGGCGACACCTCCTCTGCTGGGAGCTCGACGAGCTCGCAGCTGGCTGATTGGTAGGCAAGGAGCCGGGCCGGGCGCGCACAGGGTCCATGAGTGGACAACGATCCCTGCACCGACGGACTTGCAATGAGCACGGCCAAACCCTCTCTCTCGGGCACGCTGGACAAGCACGAGTAGCGCCGGATCAACCTATCTCGTCGCCAAACATCTTGGATGGCAAGCTCGCATACGGCAAATGAAATGTCCGCAAAGAGCGGCTTTTTTTACCCATCGATTTTCGACGGGCATTGCGTCGGTCAGGCGAATTACCGACGGGGCGGAAACGCGGTTCGAGCGGCAATTTTCTGGAGTGGCGACGGCGCCGCCGGCCCCATTTCTTCTCGCCGTCCGCTGCCCGATAATCCCGGGATCGCGCCGGAGTCCACAGCGAGCGGCTGGAAGCACCTGGCCAGCCGCGCGATCGACTGGCTAGAGCCAGACCACAACCCGGCCGGGGTGGTCTACGGCACCCTGATCATCGGCGCCGTGCTCGCCACCGAGAGCGTCCGCCGTGAGACGTTGCTGGAGACCGTGGGCGGGACCGTGGTCGCGCTCGTGCTCTACTGGCTGGCGCACTCTTATGCCCAGACGCTTGGGGACCGGCTCGAGCGGCAGGTGCCGCTGAGCGCATCGGGCCTCGTGCGCTCGCTCGTCCGCGACCGAGCGATCATCCGGGGCGCGAGCATCCCCATCATTGCCCTCCTCGTCGCCTCGGCGCTCGGGGCGTCACTGGCGACGGCCGTCCTCGTCGCCGTGTGGACGTCGTCAACGACGATCCTCGTCTTCGAAGTAGTGGCCGGCGTCCGCGCTCAACTCACTGGCCGCGAGCTCATCGTCCAGATCTGCGCGGGCGCGGTAATGGGCCTCGCGATCATCGGGCTAAGGACCGTGCTGCATTGAGGGTGAGTGCCTGGCGGCTCGGGTAGAGTTGGCCGATGGCGGCCACGGACACAACGCTCGGCGAAGTCGCGGGCCCGATCGTCGGAAACGCTCGCGAGCGTATTCTCGCCGCCGCCTATGAGCTGTTCTCGCGTTGGGGCATCCAAGCCGTCGGCGTCGACGCGATCATCGCCCGCTCGGGAGTTGCCAGGCAGACCCTCTACCGTCATTTCTCCTCCAAGCAGGAGCTCGTTCTCGCCTTCCTCGAGCGCCGTGAGGAGGCGTGGACGAAGGGGTGGGTCCAGGACGGCTCGGCGGAAAGAGCCTCGGACCCCAGAGAGCGTCTGCT
Organism: Actinomycetota bacterium; assembly: GCA_030948875.1. Classification (GTDB taxonomy): domain Bacteria; phylum Actinomycetota; class Thermoleophilia; order Solirubrobacterales; family Solirubrobacteraceae; genus Palsa-465. The sequence continues at coordinate 915 of JALYZL010000437.1, read as the reverse complement.
CGCGATCTTCGACCTGTTCGACGCTTGGTTTCATCGCCCCGACTTCGAGGGCTGCTCGTTCATCAACGTACTCCTCGAGCACCCTGATCCGGCCGACGCGATTCACCGCGCCGGCGTCTCCCACCTCGCCGGGATCCGCGACTTCGTCGAGGATCTCGCGCGCCGCGCCGGCATCACCGACGCCGAGCCGTTCGCCCGCGAGTGGCACATCCTCATGAAGGGGTCGATCGTCGCGGCGCAGGAGGGCGATGTCGACGCCGCCCGGCGGGCGCAGAAGATGGGGAGCCTGCTCCTCGGCCAGCGGCTCGACGCGGGTTAGCCGCTCGCTCAGCTCGGGGTGGCCTCGCCGACGAAGACGGCGATCGTGTGGCTCCGGCGCGATCTCCGCCTCCACGACAATCCGGCCCTGAGCGCCGCCGCCGCCGAGCACGATCTTGTCGTGCCCGCGTTCATCCTCGATCCCCGGTTGCTGCGGGGGCGGTTCCCCTCCCCGGCGCGCGCCGCCTTCCTGCATGGCTGCCTGCGCGAGCTCGCTCGCGGGATCCGCGAGCGCGGCGGGGGGCTGGTGCTTCGTCAGGGCCAGCCGTGGCTCGAGCTCCCGCGCCTCGCCCGGGAGGCGCATGCGAGCAGCGTGCACTGGGCCGACGACGTCTCTCCCTACGCGCGCGAGCGCGACCGCCGCGTCCACGCCGCCCTCGGCGCCGCGGGCGTCGCGGCGGTGGTCCATCCGGCGGGCAACTTCATCGCCGACGTCGGCAGGATCGAAACAACCCAGGGCCGGCCGTACCGCGTCTTCACGCCGTTCTACCGCACGTGGCTGTCCGCCCCGCGTCGTGGCGTGGTCGGCGTGCCCGAGACGCTGTGCGTGCCGGCGCGCGTCGCGCGAGGACGGCTGCCGGCGCGCGCGGCGCTGGG
>JALYZL010000357.1 GCA_030948875.1 Actinomycetota bacterium | reverse complement strand
GAATCGCAAGCGGCTGGTGCGCGAGCGCCAAGCCCGTACCGGCGAGTCGTACACGGCCGCGCTGGCGCATCTCCGGCGCGGGCCGGAACGGGAGCAATCCGTGTCCAACCCGGCAACGTCTTCCGCCGTCCGAGACGGCGCCACAACGGATGGGTCCATCATCGTTGTGTCCGGCCCCGGCGGTGTTGGAAAGGCAACGACTGCTCATCTCGTCGCCGCCGCTTTCGAGCGAAGCGTGCATCTCAAGACTGATGACTTCCTGGCATCAGTCGTGGGCGGGTCGGTTCGTCCCGACTTGCCGGAGGCTGAGGACCAGAACGAGGCCATCGGGGGTGCCTTGGCAGTGAGTGCGATGGGCTTGGCTAAGGATGGGTACATGACCGTCGTGTGCGGATACCTGTTTCCGGATGGTGTCGCGGGACTGGCCGCCGCGTGCCGGCTCAGAGCGCTTTCTTGCCACTACGCCGTACTGATGGTCGACCTCGAAACGTGCTGGGAAAGAGCGAGCGCCAAAAGAGCGAGCGCTGGCGGCGAGGGTCGCTGGCCGCTTGGGTTCGAGCTATTCGCGAAGGTTCACGCTCGATTCAGCCAGCTCGACCTGGATGACAGGCACGAGATCGACGCGATCGGGTCACCCAGCGCGGTGAGCGAAGCCGTTCTGACTGCATTTCGAGCAGGAAAGCTGGCGGTCATCAGCGACCATTCGACGTTTGGCGACCTGGCTGGCGCCCCGAGCTGAAGCCGCCAAACGGCCGGCTTCCGATTGGTTGCCCGCCCGGCACTCGCTGCTGAGCGAGCCCAGCCCCCGGTGTCTCGGTGGGCGATCGGTCACCGAAACGGCGAAGGTAGGCCTCATCGACCCTTCCTACCATAGTAGCCCATACCGTGGTAGGATACCTCTATGAAGGTTGACAAGCTGAGCGTCTCATTCGACCCGGAGCTGGGCGACGCTGTCCGGGCTGCAGCGCGGCAGCGCGGCGCGGGCGTGTCGCGGTGGTTGGCAGACGCAGCAGCGGCCAAGCTCCGGACCGAGGCGCTAGCCGATTTTCTCGATGCCTGGGAAGCCGATCACGGATCGCTTACCGTCGACGAGCTGGCAAAGGCCGCAGCCGAGCTGACCCTGCCAAAGCCGGCAACCACCGAGCCTGCGGCGTGAGTGCGCTCGTGCTCGACGCCGGGGCGTTTGTCGCGGTGGATCGCGGAGATCGGGCGATGGTGGCGCGCCTCCGCATCGCTCAACAAGCGGCGCTGGAGCTGCGTAGCACTGGTGTTGTAATCACTCAGGTGTGGCGAGATCCCGCTGGACGGCAGGCGAACCTTGCTCGTCTCCTCAAGTCAGTCGACGTCAAAGCCGTCGATGACCGCCTGGGCAGGGAGGCAGGCGTGCTGCTGGGTCAAGCCGGTACCAAGGACGCTGTCGACGCTAGCGTCGTGGCCGTGTCCGCAACAGGCGACCGCATCCTGACCGCCGACGCTGGTGACATCGGCCCGCTCGTCGCAGCGTCTGGCCGGTCGATCCTCGTTGTTCCCTGCTGAGCACGCGAGAACCCAAGAACCACCCGCGGACCGATCCCGGCCGGTGGGTGAGGCAGCCGGTGGCCGCCCAGGTCGTCGCAAGAGGATCGGCATACGGCACGCTCGAAGCAAGCGTCAAGCGCCGGGTCGGCTCGCGCTTGTCACACACGGCGAAGGTGGCATGCTGCGGGCGGTGGGTGGCCTCGATCGCGTTCGGCTCCGGCTTGATCGGGTCCGCGCTGCGGTCGGCGCGATCGATCCGGCGTTCCTGGACACGCCGGCGCTGGAGTGCGCGCCGCTGGGCGAGGCGCTCGGGTGCTCGGTGACGCTGAAGGTCGAGACGCTCAACCCGGTCCGGAGCTTCAAGGGGCGCGGCACGGAGACGGTGACGGCCGTGGCCCGCGAGCAGGGGGCATCGCGCGTGGTGTGCGCGAGCGCCGGGAATCTCGGGCACGCGCTGGCCTACAGCGGCCGGCATCGAGGCCTGGCCGTCATCGTCGTGGTGGCACGAACCGCGAACGCGCTCAAGCTGCGTCAGATCGCCGCCTTCGGCGCGGAGGTGCACCTCGCTGGTCAGGACATCGAAGACGCCCGGCTGCTGGCGCGCGAGATCGCCGAGGCGGGTCGCGCCTATCTGGTCGAGGACAGCTTGGATCTGGCGACGTGCGAGGGCGCCGCGACCATCGGCCTCGAGCTCTTCCGAGACGATCCGCATCTCGACGTCGTGCTCGTGGCCCTCGGCGGCGGAGCGATGGCCAGCGGTGTGGGCTACACCGTGCGCGCGCTCGCCGAGCACGCGGAGGTGATCGGCATCCAGCCCGTCGGTGCGCCCGCGATGGCGCTGTCGTGGCGTCAGCGAAGGGTGATCGAGACGGACCGCATCGAGAAGAACCGACGGCGTCGCCGGGCGCTGTCCGATCCCCGAGGTGCTCGACGACCTGCTCGTCGTCCTCGATGACGTGATGCTCGTTGGCGAGGAGTCGATCAAGGTCGGCATGCGGATGCTCTGCGAGCACGCGGGACTCGTCGTCGAGCCGTCCGCAGCGTGTGGGATCGCTGCCGTCCTCGAGGAACCCGAGCGCTTCGGCGGGCGGCGCGTCACCACGATCCTGTGCGGCAGCAACGTGGCTCCCGCCGACTTCGCGCGGTGGGTGCTGGACCCCGTCGCACGCTAGTGCCGCGCAAGCACAGATCCGATCGGCGTCGCAGGTCACCGCTCGCCCCTCGCGAAGCCGGAGCTCACTGCTGAACTGGGTCATTGCGTCTAACGCTCTAAACGTGAAATTCGCGCCGTTGCTAACGAAGGGCCGAGATAGCGATCACGATCAGCTGATTTTGCGGGTATCTACGGCATCGTCCGGCGAGGTTCGAGCCGATGTATGGCGTATGACGCGTCCTGGGCTCGCTCGATTCCAAGGAGGGAATGGCGCGACCATGAGCTCGAACGCAACCAGCGTGACGCGTGGTCCCTATCGGCGGGCACGCTTAGGGTCGTACGCTGGCTGGGTCCGGGTGGCTACCGCCATGGGCGGGCTGCTGCTCCTCTACGCTGGTTGGCAGCTGTTTCGTTGGCCGGCCGGGCATCGCGGCCTGATCGCTGATGTTTTCTCTTACCTGGTTCAGATCGCGGCGGTGGCCGCGGCGGTGAGTGCTTCGCGGCGGTGCGCAAATCAGCCACGCCTGCGTTCGGCCTGGAGATGGCTGGCGGTCGCGTTCGCGTCGTACTTGGCCGGCGATATCACCTGGGGCGTGTACACCCTCGCCGATAGCAAGCCGTATCCGTCCGTCGCCGACGCGTTCTATCTGCTGTTTGACCCGTTGATGCTGTGGGGGCTGTTGCATTTCTCGGCGGGGAAGCTGAAGGTCTCAGAACGCTGGAGGCTGGGCTTGGATCTTGCTGTCGTAGCCATCGGCGGCGCAATGGTCGTGATCTACGTTGTCCTCGGTCCGACCGTGGTCCAGAGCGGACCCGACCCGCTCCAGACGGGGATCTCAATCGCCTACCCGGTGGGTGACATGATCCTGCTCGTCGGCCTCGCGTGGGTCCTGTTGCGCCGGCCGATCGCGTCGAGCGCGCGCGCTTTAGGGCTCGTGGCGGCGGTCCTGCTGCTCTTCGTGACCGCGGATCTCATCTACGGATACATCACCCTGCATTCGAGCTACCACAGCGGAGATGCGGTCGATTCGCTGTACATGGCTGCGATCGCGCTGTTCGCCATAGCGGCCGCAGCTCAATCCCGAGGCGGGTCGGTCGACGACCTCGCCATCGGGCCGCGGCTACGACGAGCCAGTTGGCCCCCCTTCATCGCTGTCGCCGTCGGCTTCGGAGTGCTGGTCATCGATCACAATAACCTCGTGGTCGTGATCGCCGCCGTCTCGCTGGCCGCGCTCGTCTCGATCCGACAGTTCCTGGCCCAAAGGGACCTCCTCGACGCGCGACGGCTGGCCACGTACGAGGCTCTGCACGATGCTCTTACCGGTCTGCCCAACCGGCGTAGCCTGATTGATGACCTTCCGCGAGCGCTCGCTGCTGCGACACGCGAGCTCCCGCGGACGCTAGCGATGTTTGACCTGGACGGCTTCAAGTCCTACAACGATACGTTCGGGCATCTCGCGGGCGATCAACTTCTCTATCGACTCGGACAGAGCCTGAGCGAGTATGTCGCGCTCCACGGTCGAGCCTATCGGCTAGGCGGCGACGAATTCTGCGTGTTGTTTGACGCTGTTGGCGTTTCGACCGAGGAGAGCGTTGCCGGGGCGGTCAGCGCCCTGTCGGAGCTGGGCAGCGGATTCTCGATCCGCGCCTCCTACGGCACGGTCACGCTTCCGACCGAGGCCAACGACATGAGCGCTGCGCTCCATATCGCCGACACGCGGATGTACGCGAGGAAGAACGGAAGGCGCGCCGCGACCATCATCTCTCAAACACGCGATGTGCTCCTTCGCGCGACCGCTGAGCATACGTCCGAGCTCCCTGAGCACATGCTCGAGGTCGGCGATCTCTCACGCAGCGTCGCGCGCCGTCTCGGGCTCGACGCAGAAGCGATCGACCTCACGCTCCGAGCCGGTGAGCTGCACGATGTCGGCAAGATCTCAATACCGCAGGGCATTCTCAACAAACCGGGCCCTCTGAACGAGAGCGAATGGGAATTCATTCACAACCACACCCTCATCGGCGAGCGCGTACTGGAAGTCGCGCCCGCGCTGCAACCCGTGGCTAAGCTCGTGCGATCCACGCACGAGCGCTTCGACGGCGCCGGCTACCCAGACGGGCTTAGTGGCGAGGAGATCCCGCTGTCCTCACGAATCGTGTTCGCCTGCGACTCGTTCCACGCGATGGTTTCGCGCCGACCCTACTCCCGCGGCATGACCGAAACGGACGCGCGCGACGAGCTCCGCCGCTACGCCGGCACGCAGTTTGACCCGTGCGTCATCGACGCGCTCCTGGCCGAGCTCGAGCAGCGCACGCACCCCTACCGCACGGCTGAGCGCGAGCGCTCCATACCGGTGGCACCGAGCGCTGACCCGGTGCTCGTCCAGACCTGAGAGACCCGACCGAAACGCCACCCGACAGGAGCTAGGCCCCGCGGAGCTGGCCCAGCTCATCGGTTGGCCCTAGGCTGCGTCCCTGGCGGCTCGTCAATCCCCCGGAACCTCACCGTCACCACGAGCCCGCCCTCGGGCTCCGGCTCGGCGGCGATGACCGCGTCATGCGCGGTGGCGATCGCGCGGGCAATCGAGAGCCCGAGGCCGTGACCGCCCGAGCCGGCGCCGAGTGCGGTTCGGTCGGCACCGAGCCTCTGGAAGGGCTCGAAGAGCCGGTCGATCTCCTCGGCGGGAATCACCGGCCCGCTGTTCGAAATCGTGAGGACGGCGTGTCCGTCCTCGGTCGCGGTGCGGACCTCGACGCGGCCGCCCGGTTGGTTGTAGTGCAGGGCGTTGTCGGTCAGGTTGGCGATCAGGCGCTCGATCAGCGCTCGGTCGCCGGAGATCGGGGCGGGGGCGAGGGCGGGCTCGAGAAGCAGTCTGAGCTCCTCGGCCTCGGGGCGCGAGGCGAGCAGGACTTGGTCGGCGACCCGCGCCAGGTCGAGCTGCTCGCGGCGCTCGAGGCCGCGCTCGCTGCTCGCCAGCGTGAGTAGCCCTTCGAGCAGGCGCTCGTGGTCCCGCCCCGAGGTCAATAGCTCCTCGCAGGTCGAGCGCAGCGTCTCGGCGCTGGCGCCCGGATCGGCGAGCGCAACCTGGATCAGCGTCCGCTCGAGGGTGAGAGGCGTCCGCAGCTCGTGCGATGCGTTGGCCACGAACCGGCGCTGCGCCTCGAACGAGGCCTCAAGGCGGCCGAGGAGGTCATCGAGCGTGTCGCCGAGCTGCTTGAACTCGTCGTTGGGTCCGGCGAGGGCCAGGCGTTGGTGCAGGCTGCCGGCGGAGATGTTCCGCGCCGTCTTGGTGATCGTGCGCAGCGGGCGCAGCACGCGTCCGGCGGCGATCCACCCGAAGAGCGCGGAGGCTGCAGTCGCCAGCGCCAGCGCGAGCCACGAGGCGGCGAGCAGCCGGCTCTGGTCGGCCGAGTGTTGCTGGGAGACGATGGTGCGGAAGCCCGGGATCGGAACGCTCGGCACGGGCGGCACGGGCGCGACCGTGCCACCGGCACCGGGAGAGATGAGGATGCCCGACCGCGCGTGGACGGGCACGACGGCGATGGCCGAGGAGCTCCCGGTAAAGAGGTAGACGAGCGCGAGCACCAACGTACCCGTTACCAGGAACATGCCGGCGTAGAGCAGCGACAGGCGCATCCGTGCGGTGCGATGCGACAGCCGCAGCCAGGAGGGGGGCGCGAGGGCTGTGGGCGAGAATCGCACCGCGTAGCTCAGATCCGGTAGCCGCTCTCGCGCAGGGTCTCGATCAGCGGCGGGTCGCCGAGCTTGGCCCTGAGCCGGCTGATCGTCGTCTTGACCGTGCTCGTGAACGGGTTCGCCTCTTCATCCCACACGCGCGCGAGTAACTCCTCGGCCGAGACCACGCGACCAGCGGCGCCGAGGAGGTGCTCGAGCACCGCGAACTCCTTGGCGGTGAGCGCGAGCCCGCGCTCACCGCGGATCGCCACGCGCCGGGAGGGATCGAGGCTGAGGTCGCCCCGGACCAGAGTCGGTGGCAATGCCGCGCTCGAGCGACGCGCGAGCGCTCTGATGCGCGCCACCAGCTCGTCGAAGTCGAACGGTTTCGGGAGGTAGTCATCGGCGCCCAACCCGAGACCGTCGACGCGGTCCTTGATCGTGCTCGCCGCCGTGAGCATGAGCACGCGGCTCTCGCTCCCGCCCGCCACGAGCGCTCGGCACACGTCGTCGCCATGCAAGCCGGGCAGATCCCGGTCGAGGACGACGACGTCGTACAGATTGATCGCCGCGTGCGCGAGGGCGTCGTCGCCGTCGAAGGCGAGATCGACCGCCATGCCCTCCCGACGCAGCCCGTCGGCCACCGCCTTCGCCAGGCGCCTGTGGTCTTCCGCGATCAGAACTCTCATCCCACGTCAAGCATGACCGATTGCAGGTGACAGCCAGGTCACGACTGTCTGTGACCAGGCTGTCACCACCGGTCACCTACAACTGGCGCCGACAACTGAGATCAGAGGAGGAGGAGCCATGACGAAGACCACACAGCTACGCATCCCCGTTGTGCTCGCGACCGCCGCGCTGGCCGCGGCGGGGTGCGGCGGCACCGCCACGCCCCCGAGCCCCGCCACCGGCAGCGCGCCGCCCAAGAACATCGTCTCCGCGGCCTATAGGTTCTCCCGGTGCATGCGACAGCACGGCGTCACGGGCTTCCCGGATCCGGTCGTGCGGAGCTCACCCGGCCACGAGTCGGTGGGTATCCGTATCACGCCTGTGTTGACCGGCTCGCCTCAGTTCAAGTCGGCGCAGAAGGCGTGCCAGGGGATCATGCCCGGCCCCGGTCCCGGGAACGGGGGGCCATCGGCCGCGCAGACAGCGGCACGCGTCAAGGGCCTGGTCGCCTTCGCCGGCTGTATGCGCAGCCACCACGTGCCCACCTTTCCCGACCCCACGACCCAGGGACAGATCACGCCCTCGATGCTCACCGCCGCGGGTATCGACCTCCACGCGCCCGCCGCTCGGGCCGCGGCAGTCGCCTGCGTCCCCGCCTCCGGAGGCCAGCTCACGGCCGCGCAGGTCGCGCAGGCGCTGGGTCCGGCGTAGCTAAGCGCTGAGCCGGCCCGCGGAAACCCGCGGGCCGGTGTATGCGTCTAGTCCGGGTGGTGGGCGTCACGCCACTGAGCCCGGGCGCCGATGCGGGTCGTGACAGAAAGTCAACCGCCGGGCTCGGACAGCCCCCTCCCTTGGGAAGGGGCCAACAGATGTCTGGTCTTATGCGTTGGGTTTCGAGGATCGCGTGGCGGTCCGCTGATGTTAAGGCCCTGTGCCTGGCAGCGATCGCCAGTAGCGTTCTCGTCGTCGGCCTCGGGTCGGTTGTCCCGTCTGCCCTTGCCGCTTCGGCTACACCGGTGGATCTCGGTCAGGCGTCGACCTACGCCGTCTTGAGCGGTGCCTCGGTTGCTAATACGGTCAGCGCCGCCGGTGCGCCGTTTACGACGCTTCGGGGCGATCTCGGTGTGTTGGCGAACGCGCAACCCCTCGGCTTCCCGCCGGGCATCGTGACCGGTACGACGCGCGTCGGAACCACGGCCACCCAGGCGTACACGGGACCTCGTCGCGGCGTATAACAACGTCGCAGGTCGGGCAGCGACGTCGCCCCGGGCACGATTGTCCATGTGAGTGTGGATGCGCAGACGTTGACCGCGCTCGTCCAGGCAGGGGGAACGTGGAACGTGACCCCGGCCGCGCTCAGTGACGGCTCTCGGACGGTGACCGCTTCCGTCAACGACCCGGCCGGCAACTCGGGCACCCACACTCAGGAGCTGACCGTCATCACAACGCCGCCCGCGGTCACCATCACCGGCGGCGCCAACGCGCTGACCGACAATGCGACCCCCAATATCTCGGGGACCGCGGCCGTCACCCCGGGCACCGCCGTGACCGTGACCCTCGCCGACCAGACGCTCACGGGCCTCGTCCAGAGCGACGGCAGCTGGTCGGTGAGCGCAGCTGCGCTTGCCGACGGTTCCCATCGAATCGTCATGAGCGTCTCGGACGCTGCGGGGAACCAGGCCAGCGCCACCCAGACACTAACCATCGATACGGTGGCGCCTGCCGTCTCGATCACCGGTGGACCGACCGCGACGACCTCCAACCCGGCCCCGACCATAACCGGGACCTCCAACGCCGCGGCCGGGACGATCATCACCGTCACCATCGGCGGCCAGTACATCACCACGCTCCTCCAGGCCAATGGGACCTGGAACGTAACCCCGAGCACCGTCGGTAAGGGCACCTGGTCGGTAATCGCCTACGCCCCCGATCCCGCCGGCAACATCGGAAGCGCCAAGCAGACCCTTACTATCACTCCCTCCGCGAGTACAGGCGGCACCGGGGCGACTGGTGGCACCGGGGCGACGGGCGGCACCGGCAAGACCGGCGGGAAGGGTTCGACGGGCGGCAAGGGTTCGACCAGCGCCGCCGGAACCGCGAGCTCCGGCGGGGGCCTGAAGGTGTGGCTCTCGACGGTCAGCTACAAGGTCAGCCGCGGCCAGCAGGTGCACATGCCGTTCAACGTCACCGCCGCAGCCAGGGTCACGCTCACAGTGCTGCGCGGGAACAAGGTGGTGGCCACGCTGAGCACCAGCAGCCGCCACGCCGGTCGCAGCCTGCTCACCTGGAACGGCAAGATCAAGAGCAAGCTCGCCCCCACGGGCGTGTATAGGATCACGCTGAAGGCAGTCTCACGGGGCGCCTGGGCCCGCGCCACCGCCACCCTGCGCATCGGCTGAACTGCTCGAGGCCAAGCAGAGTTCGTTCACCGTCACTCCGCCGATGGTGGGAACGACGCTCCCCGTCCTCTACGACCCCGGCGATCCCGAGCGAGTAGTTGTCTAGGGGTCGGTGACGGGTTCGCCGCGGTGATCGACCTCGGCGGCGGACGGCCGCTCGCGCAGGGCCTCGAGCCACTCGCCCGTTCGCGTCAGCTCCGCGGGGGGAGCGAGCTCGGGCTTCCAGACCGGCAGCCGTACCGCGAGCGGGATGGCGGCGAGGTCGACGAGCGACGGGTTCTCGCCGCCCAGGAACCACGGCCCCTCGGTCCGTGACAGGAGATCCTCGGCCGTCGCCCAGCGCCTGACCAAGCGCTCGCGGAGGATCGAGACCACGTCCGGGTGGTCGCTCGGATCGATCCCGAACGCCTCCTTGCGCATCGACAGGAAGAAGTTGAGGGTGAGCTCGTCGTCGACGAAGCGCATCATGCCGCGCGCCGCCGCTCGCGCCGTGGGATCGGCCGGCCAGAACGACGGCTCGGGCTGCATCTCCTCGAGCCATTCGCAGATCGCCGTCGACTCGCGGATGGCGACATCGCCGACCTCGAGCACGGGAACCCGGTTGGTCGGGTTGAGCGCGCGTAGCCGCGTCGGGCGGTGGCGCGGGTCGACCTCGACCAGGTCGAACTCGACGCCCTTCTCGGCGAAGGCGATTCGCGCCTTTCCGGCGAAGGGCGAGAGATGCCACGACCACAGGCGAGGAGTCGACATGCCGTGGCGAGCTTAGCGGTCGGCAGGGCCCAACCCGTGATAAAGGTTCACGAGTTGCCGGTCCTATGCTGCCAGCGCCCCAGGTGATCGCACCGATAGGTAGCCCGTTGCGAAGATTGAAGATCTTGTTGGCGTGGTTGTAGACGTTTATGACCGCCGGGTCACCACTAGGTCCCTGCCCGACTAGCGTCGAGGCGCTATCCGCAGCCAGCACTAGCCCGTCGTGCACCTTCAGCGAGATCGCGATCGTCATCGAGCCGGCGCTACCGACTCCCTCGGTCCGACACGCGTCTGCCGCCAGCGCCAACATCGCGGACGTGAGTGCGTTCGCGTGCGCCTCGGCAGCGAACTGCAGCGCAGGCGGATAGCACATCGACAGCTCGGGCGCGGGACAAGCAGTTTTCCTCTCCGACCGCAGCGGGTGACCGCGACGGCCCCACCCACCGCCTCGCTCAGTACAGCGTCAGATAGCGCTGTAACTCCCACTCGGACACCGTGTTGTGGAAGTCCACGAACTCGGCGCGCTTGAACTCGACGTAGGCGGAGTGGAGGTCCGGGGCGAAGACCTCGCGCGCGAGCGGATCGGCGTCGAAGGCGTCGATCGCCTCCTGGAGCGATCGCGGGAGCTGACCCACGCCGAGCTCGGCGATCTGCTCGTCGGACTGCGTGTGCATGTCGAGATCGATCGGCGGGCCCGGATCGACCCCTTTCTGAATCGCCTCGAGGCCGGCCGCGAGCATCAGCGCAGCGCCCAGGTAGGCGTTGACCGAGGCGTCGACGGCGCGTGACTCAATGCGCGGGGACTTGGTAGGGACGCGCAGCATGTGCGTGCGGTTGTTGCGTCCGTAGGAGATGAACACGGGAGCCCAGGTCGAGCCGCTCATCGAGCCCTGCTTGACCAGGCGCTTGTAGGAGTTGACGGTCGGGCACGTGACCGCGACGATGGCGCGAGCGTGGCGAAGGATGCCGGCGAGGAACTGATAGCCGAGCTCGGAGAGGCCGCAGCCGTAGCGGTCCTCGCCCTCGGGAGTGAACAGGTTGGCGCCGTCTGACACCGAGGCGAGCGACATGTTGAAGTGGGCGCCGCTGCCCGTCTTGTCCGACCAGGGCTTGGGCATGAAGGTCGCCTCGTAGCCGTGGTTGCGCGCGACCTCCTTGGCCATCATCCGGAAGAGCATGAAGCGATCGGCCATCCCCAGCGCGTCGGTGTAGTCGAAGTCGAGCTCGTACTGGCCGTTGCCGTCCTCGTGGTCGAAGGAGTGGACGTCCCAGCCCATCGTGTTCATGTAACGGACCATCTCGTCGAGGAAGTCGAGCGACTCGAGCACGCCGATCGCGTCGTAAGCGGGCTTGGCCAGCGTGTCGCGCGGGTTCCAGGGCGAGGGGCGCCCTCGCTCGTCAACGCGGACGAAGTAGAACTCGGTCTCGATCCCGAGGTGGCACATGAACCCGCGCTCGCGAGCTCGCGCGACCTGGCGCGAGAGCACGGTGCGCGAGCACATCGGGTACGGCTGCCCGCGCAGGTAGAGGTTGCCCGGCGCGTAGGCGACCGCCGGTCGCCACGGGAGCGGCTCGATCGCCTGCGGATCGGGGAACACAGCGAGCTCGTCGTCGGCTGGCGACTGGCCGAGAAGGTCGAGCGCGGCGCCGGTGAAGAGCTCAGAGCCGCGCATCATGTCCGCGAAGTGCGCGATCGGCACCGTCTTGCACTTCGCGATCCCGTGACCGTCGGCGTAGGTCGCCATCACGTACTCGACCCCGTTCTGCGCGAGCGCCTTCCTCAGCTCCTCGAGCTCGTAGTCGGAGTAGGAGGGCGGCGACCCTGAAGCGTCTGGCACGGACTGCTCCTTCCACGGTTCGTGAGGGCGGCGAATATATTGACGGGCCGGGAGGCCTGTACATATGCACATGTCCAAATCCGATGCCCGCTGGGCGGCGATGAACATGACCACGGTTGGGGCGGCGACTGCCGACGGGGCGATCGCGGTGCTTCCGGTGGGCGCTACCGAGCAGCACGGCCCGCACCTGGCGACGGGGACGGACACCCTGCTCGCCGAGCGCGTGAGCGTCGCGGCCGCGTCGAGGACCGGGCGACGTGACCTCTCTCCGGAGATCGCCGCCCGCTACGCCGAGGACGCACCGGGAGGCCGAGACGAGCCTAATGTTGCACCTGGAGCCCGGGACCGTCGACCGGGCGGCGATCGTCGACGAGCCCGACCGCACCGTGGGCCGCGTCCTCATGTACCCGATGCCTGCGGGCACGGCCTCGGGCGTCGTCGGGGCGCCCAGCGGAGCGAGCGCCGCCCGCGGAGCGGAGCTCTTCGAGCTGCTCGTGAACGCCCTGGCCGAGCTGCTGACCGCCGCGCGGGAAGAGCGGGACCCGGAGCCATGAGACTCGGCGTCGCGGCCGCGGTCCTGTGCGTCGCCTCTCTGGCGCTCCCGGTGAGCGCACAAGCCGGCGAGTACACCATCCACAATTGTCCGGGCTCGCTCCAGCCCAACAACGACGCGGGCTCGTGGCGGGCGTGGTCGACCGGGCCGCTCCCGAGCGCCGGCGGCTATCAGGGGTCGTGCACCCCGGGCGGCGCCCTGGGGGCCGCGATCGGCTGGTACGCAATTGAGCAGAGTTTCAACACCAGCATCGGGGTACAGCTCGAGAGCCCGTCGACGGCGATCTCGATCGCGTCGCTGCGCCTCGTGTGGGCTGGGTCGGAGCGGCACAGCGGCTCGGACACCTACGGGCAGATCAACGCCGACAGCGGCGCGGTATTCGCGCAGAAGGCGCCGTTCGGGGCAACCGCCAGCAAACCGACCGTGGTGGCCTTCCCCGATGGGACGCACACGATCCACGTCGACAGCTTCTGCACGACCGACGGCTCGACCAACTGCTACTTCGCGACGAACACCACTCCCGTGATCGAGCTCGTGGGCTTGGACACGACGCTTGCGGAGTCGGTTCCGCCGAGCGCGACGGTCACCGGTGGCTCGCTCGCCTCCGGTAGTCCCGTGTCCGGTACCGGGACCTTGGATTTCACCGCCACCGACGGCGAGAGCGGCGTCCAGCAGTCTCAGCTAGTTGTCGACGGCAGTCCTGTCCTCACCGACAGCTACGCGTCCCACTGCCCGTACACGAACTTTGCCGCGTGTCCGCTGTCGATGCCCGATTCGATGGCCTGGAACACGAACGCCGTTCCCGACGGGCCCCATCAGGTCGCCCTGCGCATAACCGACGCGGCGGGAAACATACAGACGGTCGACGATCACTCGGTTGTGGTCTCCAATCCGACGATCACGCCCATCGTGACCAAGCCCGGCGAGGTGAGGGCGCGGTTCAAGGTCGTGTGGCACTGGCACGGCAGGCACACGCGGCTCGTCTCAATCAAGGCCAAGCACCTTCCGAGCCGCGCTCAGGTCGCGCTCATCTGCAGCGGTCGCGGGTGCCCAAGGCTGCGGGCACGCGGGGCGAGTGCCGTGCCCGCGGGCCGGCTGCGGAAAGCGCTCCAGGGGCGCGTGTTCACCGCCGGGGACCGGCTCGAGCTCACGATCACCGAGGCGGGACTCACGCCCGAGCGGATCGAGTTCAAGATTCGCGATGGCGCGCGCCCGGTCGCGAAGCTGCTGTGATGGTGAACTGCACCTTTCGGCGCTCCGGTCATCGCTGACAGGCGCAAGCGGCACAAGCACGGAACGACGTTCGACTACACCCTCTCCGAGGCGAAGAGATCCGCGACCCCAACACGCGGGGCGTGCCCGCCTACTGGGTGGTCGATCCCGACGTACCGTCTCTCCGCGCCTGGCGTCTGGTCGAGGGCAGCTGGGTGCGGTGGCGGAGGTTGGGAGCGGGGAAACGTTCACCTCCGACTGGCCCTGGGAACTCAGTCTCCGTTCCGAGGACCTGGCTTGAGGACGGCAGGCGGCGCGGGCGCCCGGTAATGGCGACGGACGGGTCCCGCACCTGAGGAGACCCGTGGGTGTGATAAGTGCCGGTGGCAATGCGCCCCGCCCCGGGAGACGTCGGCTCAGAGGCCGGGTCGGCCGGCCGCCCCGGCCCATGTACGCCCACGGTCGAGGTGAACACCGTTGTTGACGCCTCGCCCGCCGCCGGATACGGTCGGATCATGAGCACTGTCCGAGCCCGCCGGCTCGTCGTACTGGTCTCACTCGCGGCCGGACTCTCGGTGACGCAGAGCAAGTCGACGATCTTCGGCCAGGCGATCAAGTTCATGGGCTGACGGGCTCACCGGGGGCCCGCACCTCAGGGGGCCGCTTGTAATGAATGGCGGTGAACTTGGCGCCCTCCCCGGCCATTTCGGACATAGTGCGGTTCGACGCAAGGCTCTCTGACGCCGCCCGTGTTTGGAGGCGCTTTCGTTCGGGTACGGCCGCCCCAAGCGATTGCGCGCCGATCGTGCGGCGCCGCTGCCTTAGGCGATTCTTCGGGTGAATGGCGTTTTGAGCCGTAGATTCGTGTAACTTGAGGTCGCGGGCTCTAGGCGAGTGATCGCGCTACCGAGTTCAAGCGTGAGGCAGTGCCCCGCGCCGCCCTTCACCCGCGATCCCCCCACTTGTGACCCTAATCCTCGGCATCCTGCTCGCGTTCGCTTGCGCCTTCGCGGGGAACATCGGCTTCATCTATAAGCATCGCGGAGCGTGCGCCGCTCCCTCCGTCGACGTGACGCGACCCTTCCGGACGACGCGCTCGCTCTATGCGTCCCGCTGGTTTGCGCTCGGCATGATCGTCGCCGCCGTCGCCTGGGGGTTCCATGTCGCCGCCATGGCGGTCGCGCCGCTATCGGTCGTCCAGCCCGTGCTCGCCGGCGGGGTCGTCTTGCTCGCGGTCATGGCCGAGAAGATGCTCGGCGTCCGCGTTGGCAGCCGCCAGTGGGCCGGCCTCGCGCTCACCGCGGGCGGCCTCGTGCTCCTGGCTTTCACGCTCCCCGCGACCCACGGCGCGCAATCGCATTTCTCGCTCCCCGGGATGATCGCTTTCGAATCCGGCCTCATCCTCGTCGGGGCGCTGCTCATCATGGGCCCCCGTATCGGCGCCCCCGCCCACCATCACGGCTTCATGCTCGGCGCTGCCGCGGGCATCATGTTCGGCGTCTCCGATGTCGCGATCAAGGCGATCTCGGGCCTCGTCGGAAGCGATGGGTTCGCCGGCCTCCTGTCTCCGTGGTTGCTCGTGGCCGTCGGCGTGTCGGTCGTCGCCTTCTTCGCCTCGGCCAAGGGGCTGCAGGACGGGGAACCGGTGGCCGTGATCGCGATCACCGGAACCGCGGCGAGCGTCGCCGGGATCGTCGGCGGCGTCATCGTCTTCGGCGACCCCATGCCCGGCAATCCCATCGTGCTCGTCGTGCAGATCGTCGCCTTCGCCGCCGTCCTCCTCGCCGCCTGGCTGATGCCGGCGCCGGTGCGGGCGGCGCCTGCGCTGGGGTAGCGCCGGCGGCTACGCGTCCAGCCGCTCACAAGTCGACTCGGCGCCCCGCGGCCACTCCTCTCGGGGCGGCGTGATTCCCGTGCGTATGCCTCGCGAGTAACTCGTTTGGCTTCGGCGCCCAGCGCCGATTGCTGACTCAGCGCGTGGTGATCGCCACCACGCTCGACACCGAGAGCGCGTTGCGGGGGTCGGCGGCAAGCACGACCCGGAAGCGAGCGCTCGTGTGCTTGCGCATCTTCTCCGCGATCACGAAGCGGGACTCGTCGTTGAGCTTGGGCCGGGCGATCGTCATCCACTGCCCGTGGCGAAGCCGCTGCAGCTCGACGCGCTCGCCCGCGTGGCTCGGGGCGATCGTCCCCGAGAGCAGGATCTGGGCGCCGGCCTTGGGCCGCACGCTCGAGGGATGCAGGGCGACGGCCGCGAGGACCAGCTCAGCGATGGTCCCGGCGCTCTGCACGGTCCCCGCCTTGGCGTACCACTCTGCGTTCGTCTGGACCGCGCGCACGAACGAGTAGGCGCCGGCGGCATCCGTCTGGGTGCTCGCGACGTCGCTGAACGCGGCTTGTCCAGCGAGTTTCTCGTAGAGATCGACGTCCTGCGAGGCAGCCGTTCCCCCGCTCAGGGTGCCGCTGATCGTCACGTGGCTCCCCTCGCTCACCGGGTTGGCGCTTGCCCCGATCGTCAACCCCGGCGTCGGACAGGGAACGGTCGCGCAGCACGGAATTACATCCGCCCGCACCCCGGCGACTGGGACCGGACAGCACATCGGGGGGTTGGCGACCTGCGGGCAGACGATCGAGGGCTGGCTATGCGCCGCGCTCGCCGCTGCCGCGCTCGGCGAGAGCGCCGCCAGTAGAGCTACGCCGAACACGAGCACGCCAGAGGCAATGAGCAACCTCATGCACCGCGACACGAGCCTCACACGACTCATATACCCCAATTGCCGGCGGGGCGACACCCCGGGTCGCCGACTAGCATGGCCCGGTGGCCGCCCCTCCGGTGCATCACCTCAGCTGCGGGACCATGTGCCCCTGGGGGCGGCGCTACATCAACGGCGACGGCGCCGTCCTCGCCAGCGCCCGCATCGTCTGCCACGTCCTCCTCGTCGAGGGACCGGAGGGCCTGGTGCTCGTCGATACCGGCTTTGGTCGCGATGACGTGCGCAACCCGCGCCAGCTCGCCCTGCCCTTCCGGGCCACGATCCGCCCAAGCCTGGAGTTCGGGGAGACGGCGATGTCGCAGGTGCGCGAGCGGGGCCTCGATCCCGCCGACGTCCGCCACATCGTCCTCACCCACCTCGATGTCGATCACGGCGGTGCACTGCCCGATTTCCCCGCTGCTGAGGTCCACGTGTGGGCCCGTGAGTATGAGGCGATGATGCGGCCTTCCCTGCGCGACCGGGCGCGCTACGCGCTCGGCCGGGCCCACACGGCCCACGGCCCTCGCTGGGCGACGCACGAGTTCGGCGGCGACGAATGGTTCGGCTTCGAGAGCGTGCGCGTGCTCCCCGACAGCGACCCCGAGATCCTCCTCATCCCCCTTCCCGGGCACACTCTCGGGCACGCCGGCGTCGCGCTACGCCGGCCCGACGGATGGCTGCTGCACTGCGGCGACGCGTACTTCCATCGCGACGAGGTCAGCACGCCCCCGTCCTGCCCGCCCGTCTTGGGGGCCTACGGAGCGTTGACGGCGTCGGACGGCAAGCTCCGCCGTCAGAACCAGGAGCGGCTCCGCGAGCTCGCGGCGCGCCACCCCGGCGACGTGCAATTGATCTGCTCGCACGACCCGGTGCTCCTCGATCGGGCCCAAGGCGGGCGGTAGCCGCAAGGCCTGTTGCGCGTGATGAGGACGCGACACTCGGCGGCCTCAAGCTCGAGGACGAGTGGGCCGGGCGGCGATTCTCGGCGATCGCGTCTGCGATCTCGTCGGGATAGTGGTCGCGGTAGGCGAGTGCGAGGTCGAGCTGGCGTTGTCTGAGCTCAGTGTCGGTGAGGAGTCGCTCGCGTTCCCCGAAGTCTTCGAGCATCTGCACGACTTCCCAGACGTCGAGGCCCGAGCCGATCACCCAGGGGCGACGGCGGGCATCGTCGCCGCGAAAGCCGATCCCCGGGAACCGCCGGGTGCGGGCTGCCTCTTCTGTCAGCGCCTCGACAATCGCGCTCTTGGAACGGCGGGTGCGCTGCGCTTCGGCCTCTGTCGCCCTGTCTGTCGACACCGTGAAGCGAACGCTGAACGGCTCTCCTTTGCCCTCCTTGTGTGCCTTCCGACTGGCTATGCAGCAATCTTGACACACAAAACTTACGGTGCCACACGCGCCGGATCCCGATGTCGATTCCGCCCCATCCCGTTCGTGTAGAGGGTAAGAGCCGGCGCTGGGCCGGCAGTAACGTCAGGAGGAGCACCGATGAAGCAATACCTGCTCAGCATCTACCAGCCCGACGGGGACCCGCCGCCCTCGGTCGTCCTCGATCAGATCGTCAAGGACCTCGGCGAACTGCGCGGGGAGCTAGAGGCTGCCGGCTCATGGGTCTTCGGCGACGGCCTGCACGCGCCCAGCACGGCCACCGTGGTCCGGCTCTCAGGCGGCGAGGTGCTGATGACCGACGGCCCCTACGTCGAGGGCAAGGAGCACTTGGGCGGCTTCCAGATCATCAAGGCCGCCGATCTCGATGGGGCCCTCGAGTGGGGCCGTAAGCTCACGCGCGCGACCACCCTCCCGGTCGAGGTCAGACCGTTCCAAACTGAGGCCTGACCGCCGACGTGCCCGCCGTCGGTCACGCGGAGATCGAGCGTGTCTTCCGCGCCGAGTTCGGCCGCGCCGTGGCCGTCCTCGTCCGCATCTTCGGCGATATCGACGTCGCCGAGGATGCGGTCCAGGACGCGTTCGCGGTGGCGGCCGCGCGCTGGCCCTCGACCGGGCTGCCGCCGAGTCCGGCGGGCTGGATCATCGCCACCGCCCGTAACCGGGCGATCGATCGCCTCCGCCGCGAGGCCTCGCGCGAGGACCGCCACGCCCAGGCCCTGCTCCTTCACGCCCGCGACGAACCGGCCGAGGAGGGCGCCGTGCGCGACGACCGGCTGCGCCTGATCTTCACCTGCTGCCATCCCTCGCTCACCGTCGGCGCCCAGGTGGCGCTCACTCTCCGTCTCCTCGGCGGGCTCACAACGCCGGAGATCGCGCGCGCGTTCCTTATTGCCGAGCCCACCATGGCGCAGCGGATCGTGCGCGCCAAGGGCAAGATCCGCGAGGCACGGATCCCCTACCGGGTCCCGAACGAGGCCGATCTCCCCGCTCGCCTTCGCGCCGTCCTCGCCGTCGTCTACCTCATCTTCAACGAGGGCTACAGCGCGAGCTCGGGCGACCGGGCGCTGCGCGAGGATCTTTGTGCGGAGGCGATCCGCCTGGGCCGGCTGCTCGCCGAGCTCATGCCCGACGAGCCGGAGGTCGTCGGCCTGCTGGCGCTGATGCTGCTGATCGAGTCGCGGCGCCGCACGCGCACCACCGCCGACGGGGACCTCGTGCTCTTGGCCGACCAGGACCGTGGGGGCTGGGAGCGCGACCTCATCGCCGAGGGTCAGGCCCTGGTCCGCCAGTGCCTGCGCCGCAACCAGCCCGGGCCGTACCAGGTCCAGGCGGCGATCAACGCCGTCCACAGCGACGCCCCGACGGCGGACGCCACCGACTGGGGGCAGATCCTCCGGCTCTACGACCAGCTCATGGCGATTGCCCCGAGCCCGGTGGTGGCCCTCAACCGCGCCGTCGCGGTCGCCGAGGTCGATGGGCCCGAGGCGGCGCTGGTGTTGCTCGACGGCCTCGAACTCGACCGATACCACGTTTTCCATGCCGTTCGCGCCGATCTGTTGAGGCGCGTCAGGCGGGGCGCCGAAGCGGTGCAGGCGTACGACGCAGCCATCGCCCTCACGGGCAATGCGAGGCAACGCGAGCTTCTGGAGCGCCGGCGCCGCTCGCTCGCCTAGCCGGGGACGGCTACTGGTCGGCTATCTAGCTGCGAAGCTCGTCAAGCACCGCGACTAGCGTCGAGCCGTCGCGTCTTGCCAGCAGGATGCTGTTAGATGCTGCCTCAATGGCCGCGAACCCTTACGCGTCGCTAGCCGCCGAGCTTGCGCAGCTCGCCCCGGAGACGGGCATGCTCGATGCACACACCCACCTCGGCGCCGACGAGGACGGTCGCTCGCTCGACCCCGATACCCTGATCGCCGCTCTCGACGAGGTCGACTGCGCCGGGCGCGCGGTGGTCTTCCCCTTCCACGATCCTGAGCGCCATCCCGCCTACCGCCTGCCCAACGATCGCGTGCTCGCATGGGCTCGCGACAGCGGCGGTCGCCTGATCCCGTACTGCCGCCTCGACCCCGAGGAGGATCCGGTGGCGGAAGCCGAGCGGTGCCTGGCCCGGGGGGCGCGCGGGATCAAGCTCCACCCGCGAGCCCAGGAGTTCGAGTTCGGGCACCCGGCCGCGGTGGCGATCTTCGAGGTCGCCCGTGACGCTCGCGTCCCCATCCTCATCCACGCCGGCCGCGGGATGCGGTCGATGGCGTCCCTGGTCGACCTGGCGCTGCGCTTTCCCGAAGTGCCGCTCGTCCTCGCGCATGCCGGGATCGCCGACCAGGCGGTGTTCGCGACTGGGCTCGTCGACCACCCGTGCGTGCTCTACGACACGAGCTGCTTCGGACCTCAGGACGTCGTCGAGTTGTTCGCGCGGGTGCCCGCAGAGCGGGTCGTGTTCGCCTCGGACATTCCCTACGGGCGGCCGAACGGCGCCCTGTACCTGGCCATGCGGGCCGCCGCCCGGGCCGGGCTCGACGCCGAGGACCGCGCGCTCGTGGCCGGGGGCACGATGGCGGCGGTGCTCGACGGGGACGGGCCCACGTCGCCCAAGGCGCCGCGGCTCGATCGCATTCGGCCCACGAGCGGCTCGCTCACCCGCGTCGCCGCCTACCTGCTCATGGCCTTCGGCGCGGTGATTTCGATGCCGCCCATGGATCCCTTGCGCGCGGTGCCCTGGGTCGCCTTGGCCCGCGCCGTGTGCCGAGACCCGGACCCGGGTGTCGTGGGTCCCGCGCTTGAGCGCATGGACGGTTTGCTCGACGCCGCCGAGCGGCTGATCAGCACAGACGGTGGAGATCCGCGCCCCGCCATCGGGCTGATCCATGCCGCGGCCACGATCGCGGCGACCGAGCCGCCGGTCGCCGTTGCCTAGCTTGGCGCTGCGATCACGCGGGTGCAGATGAGCGGGCAGCGGTACTTACGCAGAGACAGGCGCGTGACGCCGCTGATGCCGTGAATCGCCAGCGTGCCGTCGGGTGGCAGGGGCGTGAGTCGAAGCGTGGGCTTGGTGGCGCTGCAGGCTGGGTGGGCGGCGATCGGTCGCCCACGGCCCGTGGCGATGCTGACCGAGGTGCAGCCCCCGGTGGGTCGATCGAGGATGAAGATGGTCCGTGGCTTGGCCACCTCGATGAGCATCGGGAGCGCCGGCTGGTCGCTGGGCCCGCACGACCGCGTCGTCTGCTCGAGCGGTTTCACGTGCGGGGCGATGATGCGGTAGTTCGTGAAAAAGCATGCTCGCTTGTCGCGGATCCGGACCTCGGCGGCGAAGTGAACGCCCGTGCGAGCGTAGATGATGACGTTGCTGACCCGGGTCGGATTGGGTTTCGGTGTCGAGGATCCGCATCCGCTCACTACGAACGCGAGCATCGCGAGGCCGACGGGCAGGAGTGCCGTGCGCATCAAGCGAGGACAGCCTCGTAGAGGATCCCGTCCGAGTCCGCGGCGACCGGACCGAGGAAGAGCTCGAACTGGCCCATCTCCGCATGCGCGAGCTGGTGCGTGACCTGCGCCAACCCGGGCGAGAGCGGACCGCGGAAGCGCAGGGAGAACGGATCGCGGTGGCCCTGCCGCTCGCCGAGGAGAACGACCTCGGTGAGGCGGATCAACACCGTTTCAGGATCGGATTCGCCGACGACGATCTCGAAGTCGGTGCCCACGGCTCCCTCGAAGTCGGCGGGGGTCAGCGAGGCGAGGTCACGCATAGCCTCGCGCATCGTAGTGAGGGCCGGTGAATCGTCTAGCCTCTCGCCCCCGATGGGCGAAGACGCGCTCGACGACCTCAGGCGCTTGGTTGTCGATGATCGACGCCTGAGGGATCGCCTGCTGTCGGTGTCCGATCGCGATGCGTTCGTTCTCGAGGTGATCGAAGTCGCGCGGGCGTGTGCGATTGAGGTGTCGGCCGCCGAGGTCGTCGACGCGCTTGAGGACGCTAGGCGTCGCCGCCTTGAGCGGTGGGTGTGACGGAGCCCGCGCACGGGTTGCAGGGGTGGACGCCGACCGCGGTGGAGTGGGCTGGCGCTCGACCGGCGATCCGGTGGTGCTTCACCGAGGGGGTCGAGTTCACCGATCCGTTCTTCGAGCAGACGATCGATCGTTGCCTGCGGGATCCGTTCCGTCTCCTTTTTTGGCGCGAGACCGGGCTCGAGTCTCTGGCTGAGTTCGCCTCGGCGAGCCCGGGGCTGCCGCCGGTCGGTTTCATCCTCCACATGTCCCGCTGCGGCTCTACGCTGCTCGCGCAGATGTTCGCTCGGCTTCCCGGGGTCCTGGTCATGTCAGAGCCGCCCTCCATCGACGCGCTCCTTCGCTCCAGGTCGCCGCGCCCTGAGACCGGCGATCGCGACCTTGTCGATTGGCTGCGGTGGATGATGTCTGCCCTCGGTCAGCCACGACAGGCCGGGCAGCGGGCGTTCGTCGTCAAGCTTGACGCCTGGGCGATCTTCGACCTCCCGTTGATCCGCATGGCCTTCCCCGACGCCGCCTACGTTTTCGTCTACCGGGACCCGGTGGAGGTGCTCGTCTCCCAGCTCGATCGCCGCGGGTACCACATGATCCCGGGCGCCCTCCCACCGGATTGGTTTGGATTCTCCGCGGACGAGGTTCATGCCGTGAGCCCTGAGCAATACTGCGCCGCCGTGCTCGCTGCCTTGTGCGAGAACGCTCTGCGCGCCGCGCGCGCGGGGGAGCTGACGCTGATCGAGTACCGCACTCTGCCGGCGGCGGTGCCGGACATCGTCGCGCCTGTGTTCGGCATCGACATCGGGTCCGCCGAACGAGCGCTCTTGGCCGGCGTCGCGGAATCCAACGCCAAGAATCCTCTGATTCCCTTCGTTGCTGACGGGGTCGAGAAACGGAGGCGTGCGAGTCCCGCGGTGCGCGCCGCGGTGGACGTCCGCCTCGGCGCCGTGTACGAGTCGCTCGAGACCCTCCGCCGGGTCGATCGTGATCGTCCCTGACCGGGTGCGCTTCCCGTTGCGCTTCGACGCCCCCGCGCTGGCGGCCGAGGCGCTCGCGCTCGGAGCCGAGGACTGGGTGCCGCATTTCAACCGGGACATCTACGACGGAGAGTGGACGGGTGCGGCGCTCCGGTCGGTCGGTGGCGTGGCGACCCAGCTCTACCCCGATCCGGCCGCCCAGGCCCCGTTCGCCGACACCGAGACGCTCGACCGCTGCCCGGAGTACCGCCGCGCGCTTGCTCAGTTCCGCTGCCCCCTCTTGGCCGCTCGTCTGCTCGCCCTCGCGCCCGGTGCGGCGATCAACGAGCATCGGGACTACCGGCTCGGTTGGGCCGACGGCGAGATCCGCGTCCACGTCGCCGTCCTCACCAGTCCGGACGTCGAGTTCGTCCTCGATGGCAGTCGCGTCGAACTGGCCGCCGGTCAGGCGTGGTATCTGGACCTGAGCCTTCCGCACCGCGTGGCCAACCGGTCGGCCGTGACCCGGATCCACCTGGTGATCGATTGCGTCGTCGACGAATGGCTCCGTGAGCTGATGGCCGAGGCTGTTCAAAGCGGCTCGGATTGCGTAGACTGAGCGCCGATTGCTGATGGGGACAATCGGTATTACGAACGGCATCGGGCCGATGTCGCGGCGCACGTTCCTGCGCGGCGGCGGCGCCACCCTCGCGCTGCTCACCTTGGCGCCAGCCGCGTGGGCCCGGAGCACCAGGGTCACGACGGGGAACGCACTGACCCGATCACGGTTCACACCGCATGTCGGCGCCAAGTTCCGGATGAGCGGCGGCGGGCCAGACGTCGACGTCGTGCTCACCGAGATCAACAATCTCGTCCCGGTGCTCCAATCACATGACCCGAACCGCTTCGCGCTGCTGTTCGAGGCCCGCGCCGATCAGCCGCCCGCCGAGGGCATCCGGACCCTTCATCAAGCTGCCTTGGGCGCCCTGACGTTGTACGTCTCGTCTGTCGATCGAGGAGTCGACGCGCGCCACTACGAGGCTGTCATCAACCGCTAGCGGAGAAGTTCGCAGCGACTGCCAAAGGAGGCAACGATGTCTGAGCCATTTCTCGGCGAGGTCAGGACGTTCGGATTCAACTTCGCCCCCCGGGGGTGGGCTTTCTGCAACGGGCAGCTGCTGCCCATCAGTCAGAACACCGCGCTCTTCTCGCTCCTGGGAACGCAGTACGGCGGCGACGGGATCCAGACGTTCGCCCTGCCCGACCTGCGGGGGAGGGTGGGGATTCACCAGGGCTCGGGCCCTGGGCTCTCGCCCTACGCCATCGGCCAGACCGGCGGCACCGAGACCGTGACGCTGACCTCGAACGAGATGCCCGCACACAACCACTCGGTTAACGCCAGCGG
>JALYZL010000347.1 GCA_030948875.1 Actinomycetota bacterium | reverse complement strand
GTCATCCTCCAGCTCGCCACCGAGCTCGAGCAGGCCCTCCCCTGGGTGGGACGGCGCCCACGCGCGCTCTGAACCCGCCTCAGCCGGTCCCGAGCACAGCGCGCATCGACTTCGGGACCACGCCCAGGCGCTCGGCGTCGGCGGTCCCGTGGCGCGAGGTCATCGGCACCTCGAGGAGCTCGGCCTCGTCCCAGGTGGCGAAGGCGGCCGGCCCGGTGAGGAGCTCGACGGCCTCGAGGACCCGGCGCGTGACGGCGATGGGGACCTTGACGATCGGGCGGCGGCGGCCGAAGGAGCGCACCGCCGTCTCGACGATGTCCTGGTAGGTGAGCGTCTCCGGTCCCGCGAGCTCCACGCGCGTGCCCGAGTCGGTGCTCTGCGTCAGCGCCGCCATCGCGCAGTCGGCCACGTCCTCGGCCCAGATCGGCTGGTACGCCGCCTTTCCCGACCCCGAGAGGGGAACCACGGGGAGGAGGGTCATCCGCTCGAGCAGACGCAGGTACGGGTCGCCGGGCGAGTAGGTGATCGATGGCGCGAAGACGACGTGCTCGAGCGAGGACTCGACCACGGCGCGCTCGGCGAGCGCCTTGGCGCGCATCAGCCGCGCACGACTACGCGTCGAGGCCCCCAGCGCGGAGAAGAACACGAAGCGCCGGACGCCGGCGCGCTCGGCCGCCCGGACGAGCCGCCAGGTGGCCACGCCGTTGAGCTCCTCGATCGACCCTCCGGGCTGATCGCGAATCGTCGCGGCGAGGTGGACCACGGTGTCGATGTCGCGCAGGGCGTGCCTGAACGACAGATGGTCGCCGAGGTTGCCGAGGGCGATCTGGACCCGGACGCGCTCAGCGCCCAGGCGCCGGGGGTCGCGGACCAGGCAGCGCACTGGCATCCCGGTAGCGGTGAGGCGCCGGAGCAAGGGCAGGCCAACGGTTCCGGTCGCGCCGGTGAGCAGGAGCACCGCGGAGAGGGTAGCGGTGAAATCGGCTAGCCGCCGATGTGGAATCGGCGTCCGTGCCGGTTCCATTGACGCATTTGGCAGAGCCAAATGCGTTGGGCGTGCACAGCACCGGTGGCGCGGAGGCGGCGGACCGCGCCACTTCCTTAGAATGCCCGGGGCATCCGCAGCATTGCGACTTTCTCGTAAACGCCGACGAAGGAAATCACCGACTTATGGCCTACGTCATCGCCGAGCCCTGCATCGGCACGAAGGACAATTCGTGCGTGGAGGTCTGCCCGGTCGACTGCATCCATCCCACCCCGGACGAGCCCGACTACGACAAGGTCGAGATGCTCTACATCGATCCGGAGGAGTGCATCGACTGTGATGCGTGCGTCGAGGCCTGCCCCGTGGACGCCTGCTTCGCCGAGGACCAGCTGCCAGAGGAATGGCAGAAGTACACGGTGATCAACGCGAAGTACTACGAGAACGGCTAATTCGCCAGAGGCGAATTAGCTTGCGGGTAATTCGCCAGGGGCGAATTCCCGCGGCGGCGAGTAGTGCCGGGCCTCAGCGACGATCGGCGCATTTGGCTCTGCCAAATGCGCCAATGGAATTCGCCTCTGGCGAATTTCACGCCATCGGGAGCGACGGCCCCGCCGGCTTCGGTCCGCTGGGCGCCGGAGGCGGCGGAATCACGGGAAGCTCGATCGGGGACAGCGCGATGAGCCCGCGGGCGCCGTGGCGGATGGCCTGAGCGGCGGGGTCGTCGGGGTCAGAGAAGACGAGGGGCACGCCGGCGTCGGCCTGCTCGCGCAGCGCCGTGGTCAGCGGCACGCTGGCGAGAAGGGGAACGTCGAGCTCGTCGGCCAGGAGCCGGCCGCCGCCCTCCCCGAAGATCTCGAAGCGCTCGCCCGAGGGGGTGACGAAGCTCGCCATGTTCTCGATCACGCCGATGATGTCGAGCTTGACCTTGGTGGCCATCTCGGCCGCCCGCTTGGCCACCTTCTGCGCGACTGGCTGCGGCGTGGTGACGAGGACGAACTCGGCCTGGGGCAGGAGCTGGGCCAGGGTCATCGATACGTCGCCCGTCCCCGGAGGCAGGTCGATGAGGAGATAGTCGAGCTCTCCC
>JALYZL010000330.1 GCA_030948875.1 Actinomycetota bacterium | reverse complement strand
ACATTTGGTATTAGCCCGAGTTTCCTCGGGTTGTCCCAATCATCGGGGCAGGTTACCCACGTGTTACTCACCCGTTCGCGGCTTTGCCCCGGGCCGAAGCCCGGTTCGTCGCTCCACTTGCATGTGTGATGCACGCCGCCAGCGTTCGTCCTGAGCCAGGATCAAACTCTCCGTGAAGAACTACGTTGTGGGCACTGAGCCCACACGCGCGACACGAGTGCCACGCGTTACAGCTTCACTAAAGAGTCGTCTATGGATCCAGCCCTGGCGGGCTTGGATCCGAGGCACCCCCACTAGGGAAGCCCGCGTACACTGGCGGGCGTCCGGGGTGCCAGACGGGGTCAATCTCTGGCGCCGTCGTCACGAGGCCCCGCGAACGGGACCAGGGGCGACGGCGTCGAACCTGGACACACTCCTCGACCGAGGGATTCGATCGAGTTGTGCATGCTGTTGAGTTTTCAAAGACCGCCGCACCTCTCCAGGAAGGTTGTCCTTCTCAGGGGCACGCCCTGAAGCCGCAGGGGCATTCCAGGGACGGACCGACGAGTATAGCGCGCTCCGGCGGGCCTGGGCAAACGCGCCAGGTACCCGCGCGGCGCCCGAGTCGCCGGGACGGCGGCAGCATAGCGGGATCGGTCGCCAAGCGCCCTGTGGCCCCGGCGGCGGGCCCCCGCTGCCCCCTATGACACGATCTGCACCGTGACCGTCCGCGTCCGCGGCCGGTCGTCGAAGTCGATCATGACGATCTGCTGCCAGGTGCCGAGGACAAGCGAGCCGTCGACGACGGGAACGGTCACCGACGGTCCGATCACGGCGGCGCGGAGGTGGGCGTGGGCGTTGGAGTCGTGGTTGAGGCGGTTGTGCTCGTAGTCGCCGGCGGGCGGGATCAGACGGTCGAGCAGCGCCTGGAGGTCGTGGACGCCGCCCGTCTCGTACTCCATCGTGGTCACGGCGACCGTTGACCCAACCGCCGCCACGCAGACGAGGCCGCGATCGACGCCGGTGGTGGAGACGATGCGACGGACTCCGTCGGTGAGGTCGACGATGTGGCCTTCGCCCGGCGTATCCATGTGCAGGACGCCTCCGTGCACGGCCATTGTGCCTTAAACCACCACCCGCACGCGGGCGAAGCGCCGCTTGCCCAGCCTGATCACCTTGCCGTCGAGCTCGGCGGCCGGCAGATCGAGGACGCCGGGGGCGACGGGTTCGCCGTCGACGCTTACCCCGCCCTGGGCCAGCGCCCGGCGCGCCTCGGAGGTGGACACGCCGAAGGCACGCCTGAGCAGCTCGGGCAGATGGACGGTCTCCCCCAGCTCGCTCACCGGCCACGCCACCTCGTCGACGTCATCGGGCGTGCCCCGCTCACGGTGCACGCGGTCGAACTCGCGCTCGGCCGTCTCGGCCGCGTCGGCATCGTGGAACTCGGTCACGAGCGCTCGCGCGAGCGCCCGCTTGGCGTCGCGCGGGGGCAAGTCCTCGGGCATTGACCGGCCGAGCAGCAGTTCGTAGTACAGGGGTACGACCGAGTCGGGGATGCTCAAGGTCTTGCCGTAGATCTCCGCTGGCGGCTCACTCACCCCGATGTAGTTCCCCAGCGACTTCGACATCCGTCGCTCACCGTCGGTGCCGGGAAGGATGGGCATGGTGAGGATCGTCTGCTCGGGCACGCCGTAGGCACGCTGGATGTCCCGCGCGAGCAGCAGGTTGAACTTCTGGTCGGTCCCCCCAAGCTCAACGTCGGCGCGCACCTCCACCGAGTCGTAGCCCTGAAGGAGCGGATACAACAGCTCGAGCAGCGAGATCGGCGCGCGCGCGAGCTGGCGCTTGGCGAAGTCGTCGCGCTCGAGGATCTGAGCGACGGTGGTGGTGCGCGCCAGGCGGAAGAGCTCCTTCATCGGCATGTCGAGCCACTCGCCGTTGCGGCGGACCTCGATCCGCTCGCGATCGAGGATCTTGAACGCCTGCTCCTGGAAGGTCCGGGCGTTGGCGTCGATCTGCTCGGGCGAGAGCATCGGTCGCATCTCCGAGCGCCCGCTCGGGTCTCCGACGCGCGCGGTGTAGTCGCCGACGATCAGCACGACGATGTGCCCAATGTCCTGGAACTCGCGCAGCTTGCGCAGGACGACCGTGTGGCCGAGGTGGATGTCGGGGGCGGTCGGATCGATCCCGAGCTTGACCCGCAGGGGCCGGCCCTCCGCGAGCTTTCGCTCGAGCCCGCCGCCGGGAAGGGAATCGACCGCGTTGCGTGCGAGCCACGCGGCCCGGTCGGCGGGCGTGGCGCCCGGATCCTGCTCCACCCCCGCAGCCCGGTCGGCGGGCGTGGCACGCTCTCCAGACATCCGGGCCAATGCTAGACTCTCGCCCTCCGGCGGGGCATGTTGCCTGCCCCGCCGCGCGGTCCACAGTCGGGCCGCCGGGCTGATTTCCCCCGTACGCGGCCCCTCCCGATCGCATGAGCGACGACGTCCACCGAACCACGCCTGGCGAAGACCCCGGCGGGCCAATTCCTTTCGCGCCGCCGCGCAGGCGCCGGCGGCACCGGCGCGACGGGCGTCCCGCCAAGCCCCGGATACGCAAGTTCCGCCTCGCGCTGATCCTCCTCGGCTTCGTGGCGCTGGCCCTGGTCTCAACCGCCTTCGGGATGATGATGGCGGTCGCCCAGGACCTACCGCAGCTCGAGAATCTCGCCCAGTACAAGCACTCGGCCAACTCGATGCTCTACGACGACCAGGGACGCCTGATCGGGATCTTCGCCCCGCCCAACAACGCTGTCGTCGTCCAGCACATCAGCCAGATCTCGAAGTACATGCAGGACGCGACCATCGCCGTCGAGGACAAGCGCTTCTACTCGAACCCCGGGATCGACTTCCGCGGCATCGCGCGAGCCGTCCTCGCCGACGTCACCGGCGGCAGCGCGCTCCAGGGCGCGTCGACGATCGAGCAGCAGTTCGTCAAGGTTGCGCTCTCAGAGCAGTCCAACCGGACGATCTTCGAGAAGCTCCGCGAGGCAGCGCTCGCCTACAACCTCGACCACCGCTGGTCCAAGGCCAAGATCCTCAGGGAGTACCTGAACGCGATCTACTTCGGCAACGGGGCCTACGGCATCGAGTCGGCCGCGCGCGTCTACTTCGGCTCCAAGCTCGGCTTCGTCGACACCGCCGCCTCGAACGGCTCCAACGCGTCGATCACTCCTGGCAGCACGACGAGTACCTCCACGTCGGCGACAACCGCGCCCGCAGGCGCCTGCGGGGACCCCCCGCTGCCGTTGTGCGCCTCGAAGCTCCAGCCCGACCAGGCGGCGCTGCTCGCCGGGATGGTCGCTTCGCCCGCCGGCTATGACCCCGTGGCCGAGACGAGCGCGGCGACGGCACGCCGCAACCTGGTGCTCCTCGACATGCTCCAGCAGCACTACATCACCCGCACCCAGTACCTCCAAGGGAAGGGTGTGCGACTGCCGGCGCAGAGCCAGATCCTCCAGCCGCAGGAGCCGACGGCCGCGCCCTACTTCACCAGCTGGCTCGCCCCCCAGATCCTCGCCGCGATGGGATCGAATCCCAACGTGGCCGAGTACCGCGCCTACTACGGGGGGCTCAAGATCCGAACCACGATCGACCTGCCCCTCCAGCAGGCGGCCCAGAGCGCGGTGAGCAACGAGCTGCCCCAAGGCTATGACCTCCCCTCGGCATCGCTGGTGGCGATCGACAACAAGACCGGCGAGGTCCGGGCCATGGTCGGGGGCCCGAACTATCAGACCAACCCGTTCAACCTGGCCACCCAGGGGTTCAGGCAGCCGGGATCCTCGTTCAAGCCCTTCACCCTCGCGGTCGCTCTCGAAGACGGCATCTCCCCCTACTCGACGTGGGTCTCGGCTCCCCAGAACATCAGGTTCAGGGGCCCTGGCGGAGTCGTCGGACACTTCATCGTCCACAACTTCGCCAACGCGTACGCGGGCACCAACACGCTGCTGGGCGCGACCACGTTCTCCGACAACTCGATCTACGCCCAGGTCGGGATGAAGGTGGGAACCGAGCACATCGCTCGCCTGGCGCGCGCCACGGGGATCCGCACGCCGATCTCCACTAACCCCTCGATGATCATCGGCGGACTCAAGACCGGCGTCAGCGCGCTCGACATGGCGCACGCCTACGAGACGTTTGCCACCGGTGGCATCAAGGTCTGGAACCGGACGCTCGGAGACTCGGGCGGCGGTCCGATCGGAATCGAGAAGATCACCTGCCCGGCCGCAACTGGCTGCCCGCAGCGAGTCATGATCAACCACCCGATCTACCAGCGGGTCATGTCCGCTCCGGTCGCCCAGGAGGTCGGGCAGATCCTCACCACTGTGGTGCAGTCGGGAACCGCGGCCTCCGCGGCCATCCCGGGAGTGTTCGCCGCGGGCAAGACGGGCACGACGTCGAACTACGGCGACGCGTGGTTCGTCGGCTGGACGCCGAAGCTCACCGTGGCCGTGTGGGTCGGCTATCCGAACGGCCTGAGGCCGATGACCACGCAGTGGAACGGAGGCCCGGTCGAGGGCGGGACCTACCCGGCGGCGATCTGGCACAACTTCATGGTCACGGCGCTGCAGATCCTCGCCCAGGAAGCGGCAGCCAAGTCCACGAGCAAGACGACAACGACAACGACACCGTCCGTCACCGGCTCCACGGGCTCCGGTCCGAAGACGCCCGCGACGACCGGCACCGCGCCCCTCACCACCGCCGCTCCCACCACGCCCACCACGGCGACGCCGACCACGCCCGCGGCGACCCCGGGCAACGGCGGCACACCGGCGACCGGCAACACCGGGACGCCGCCCACCGGCGGCAACACCGGCACCGGCGGGACGCCCAGCGGCGGCGGCCCCAGCTCGGGCGGCGCCGGCCTTGGCAGCTCGCCTTAGGGCTCGAGGCCAGGGGAAGCTATGGCGCCTTCGCCACGAAGCTGACCGCGACCGGATGGGATCGCTGGCCGGAGCTGTCGTGGGCGACCACGGCCATCGTGTAGTGGCCGGGCTTCAGGCCGGGGAAGCGCAGGCTCAGCACGTTGTGGCCCGCGATCGCGTTCAGCGTGATCGTCCGCACCGCCACGTTCAGCGAGCAGCGCCTGCCGTGCTTCGCTCGCGTGCTGCAATGCCCGCGCACCATGTGGCCGGAGACGCGGCGAGAGACCGTAATCGTCAGAGTCGCGCGCTCGGAGAGATCGAGCACGAGAGTGGTGCCCGCCGCGGCCGTGAACGAGGTAGACCCGAGGTGCAGGCGGGAGATCACCGGCGAGACAGAAGCCCCCGGCACCACCGCCGTCTGCTTCGACGACGCCGAGGCCGAACCGCCGGCGTTATTCGCGGTGACGACCACGAGCAGGGCGTGCCCGACGTCAGAGCCCGCCACTCGATAGGTGCTCAGGGTAGCTCCAGAGATGTCAGTACATCCCGTGCCAGGCGAATTGCAATCGAGCCACTGAAAGGCGAACGAGGTTGGGCTCCCGGAGAACGAGCCCTGCGTCGAGGAGAGCGTGCTCCCGACCGTCGCCGATCCACTCACCACGGGCGCCCCGGTCGCGACCGGCGGCGCTGGTGCCGGCCCCGATACCGGCGGGATCACGGCCGTCGGGTCAGACGAAACCGACGCCGACCCGCCCGCGTTCGTCGCCGTGACCGCGACCACGAGGGTGTGACCGACATCCGATCCCACCACCAGGTACGTGCTCGCCGTAGCGCCCGCGACATCGGTGCACCCCGCCCCCGACGCATCGCAGTCACGCCACTGGTAAGCGTACGAGGTCGGATTTCCCGAGAACGAGCCATGCGTCGACGAGAGGGTGCTCCCGACCGTCGCCGACCCGGTGACCATCGCCGGTCCGGTGGCGACAGGTGGGGCCGTCGTGTTGACCTGGACGGCGGTGGGGGTGTAGGCCACCGTGTCGGTCTGGCCGGTGAACGTGACCGGAGACAACGTGCCCGCAACGGAATTGGCCGTGAGGATGTTGAGCGTGCCGGTCTGAGGTGTGGTTGTATTGACGTGCAGGGCGCCGGCGATGCTCGCGTTCCCGCTTACCGCGAGCTGCGAGTAGCCGGTACCCGGCGCGGTGCCCGCCACGTCGATCGAGACCGTCCCGCCCGAAGTCTGCGTGTAATCGCCCGTAATCGACAGGAGCCCCGGCGAGTGACCCGGATGGACAGTGCCACCGGAGTTGCTGACGCCGGAGGGAGCGACGATCGTGCCACTTCCCTGCAACGTCCCGCCCGTCAGCGCAAGCGCGTCGAAGGGGTCCTGGTTGAGGGTCCCGTCCACCGTCGTGGTGCCTCCCGACAGGGTGACACCGGCGAAATTCGCCGTGTTGAGAGTCCCGGCGACGTTGAGATTCCCCGCCGCCTGAGTTATCGGCGTGTTGAAGTTCGTCGACAGCCCGGGTGAGGCCACGATGTTCGTAGTGCCGCGATTGACGAGCTTCACCGCCACGTTGGTGCCGGTGAAGTTGAGCGTGGCCGCGTTGGTGAAGACGTCGCTCTGACCCGCGTGGAGCTGGAC
>JALYZL010000296.1 GCA_030948875.1 Actinomycetota bacterium | reverse complement strand
CGCGCCGTGCAACTCGCCGGCGCTCGACTCGTGCAGACCGCGTACGAGGCAGCCCAGATGATGCAAGCGCTTACGAGCTCCCTGGTGCTCCACCTGCAGCTCGCGCTCAACATCTTGGAGCGGCCGGGCGAGGCCGCGACGCGGCTGCTGGGGCTCACGACCGAGCGAGCCCGAGTGTCGTGACGGCCTATCGACGGGTCATCGAGGGAGCGCTCGCGGCCGCAGAGGTCACCACGCCGACCTCTCATACATGGTTTGGTGCGCCTTCGTCCGGCCTGGCGCCGGAGGTCGCGGCACGGATGACTGGCGATACCGCGCGCGCCTATCTCGTCTACAACCTTCAGGCGCAGCTCTACGGCGACTTCTATTGCGCCGGGGGCGCACGACCGGCGTTGCACACAACGGCGACGGATGAGCTTCCCGGCCCGTCGCCATTCGTGCACGCGTTGTCTGCCGCGAACGCCGGGACCGGGGCGAGGGAGCCCGGCTGGACACTGGTGCACGAGGAAGACGGCGCGCTCGTCGTCGCGCGCGGTGGGCTGAGCCTGTGGATGGCACCGGCAGAGGTCTATCCGAGCAACGGAGCGACGCTGGCGCCAGGTGCGCCGGTTGGTGTGCTTATGCCCAAGGAGCTGCTCCGTCTCTCGCCCGGGTTCTACATGGCGCTCGGAGACGCTGAGCTTCCCGTCGACGGCTCCGAGCCGATGGTGCGGGTCTACTGGAATCTGCGCAGCTATGGCGCCGCGGCGCTGATCGACGCGCTTACGCGCCGTCTGAACGCCGATGGAATCGCGTACCGGTTGAAGGTTGTGATTGACCCCGGTCGCTACACGCGCTGTGACGCTGGGGTGCTGTACGTGCTCCGATCCCAATATGAGGGAGCGCAGGACGTAGTGTCCGAGGTGTATCCGGCTGTGGCCGCGACGCTCAAACCCTCAACGCCCGCCCTCACCAAGCAGCTCGCTCCCGGCCTGGGAGTCGCAGAGGACCCCGGCGGAGCGCTCGTCAGCTTCGGCATGAGCCGCTGCCACCTGCTGGCCGAGGCGATCGCCCAGGCGGCAGAGCGCGGGGTTCGCGACCCCGGCCAGCGCTGGCATCTCGCCCAACAGGTCTTTGCGGAGGCGGGGATTGCCATTGACACGCCATATCTGAACCCCGGCTCAGAAGATCGCTACCACCGATTCGCGCCATGAGTAACCAACTCGAAAGCGTCACCCTGACCGGGGTCGCGGAACGGATCTCGCGGGAGATCGTCGCTGACGCGGTGTGGCAGGACGATCGATGCAACTGGGTTGGAGCCATGCCCGAGGAGGGGCCGGGCGGCCGCACGACCTTGACCTACCGAGCCCTTGGTCCGGATCTGTACGGCGGCACCGCCGGCGTGGGGCTGTTCCTCGCCGAACTCGCTCACACGACCGGCGACCCCGACTCGACGCGCACGGCGCTCGCGGCGCTTCGACACGCTGTCTCGCGCATCGATGACGTCCCGGCCTTCTCCCGGGCTGGACTCTACGCCGGTCGTCCGGGGGTTGCGCTTGCCCTCGCCCTGGCTGCGCGCGCGCTCGGCGAGGATGAGCTCGATTCCGCGGCCCGCGCCGTCGCCGCGACCATCGCGTCGGACGACGCGCCCACCGAGCACGACCTCATCTCCGGGAGTGCCGGCGCTGTCGTCGGGCTGATCGCGTTGCGTGCGCTGCTCGATGACGAGACGCTCCTGACCGACGCGATCGTCCACGGCGACGCGCTGCTTGCGAGCGCGCAACAAGCCGAATCGGGAATCTGCTGGCCCGCTCCGAGCCTGCCCGGAACTCCAGCGCTTACCGGCTTCTCGCACGGAGCCGCGGGCGTCGCGGTCGCGCTGATGGAGCTCGCCGCGGCGACCGACGAACAGGGCTACCGCGACGCTGCCGATGCCGGATTTGCGTACGAGCGAGCGCTCTACGACCCATCCGCGCGGAACTGGCCGGACCTCCGGACCAGCAGCCGTGCCGCCGGAGGCGAGGCGGGGTTCGCAACCTTCTGGTGCCATGGCGCCCCCGGCGGCGCGCTGGCCAGGCTGCGAGCACTCGAGCTCGGCGGCGACGGCGACCTTCGCACCGAGGCGCGCGCCGCGCTCTCGACCACCGAAGCCTGGGTCGCCGCCGCGCTGGAGTCCGGAAACGTCAACTACTCGCTCTGCCACGGGCTCACCGGCGATGCCGAGATTCTGCTCGAAGGCAGCACCGCGCTCGCCTCACCGCAATCGGACTTGGTCCTCGGCGTGGCGGCAGCCGGAATCGACAACTACCTCGAGCGGGACACGCCGTGGCTCAGCGGCGCCCACGGCGGCCCGACACCGTCGCTCTTTCTCGGCCTCGCTGGAATCGGTCGGTTCTATCTGCGGCTCGCACAGCCCGAACTGCCCTCGCTGCTACTCGTGCGGCCCTCGGACTTCACGCAAGGGCGCTGACCCGCTAGAACCGCGGACGGTTCATGTCGGCGATGCTCTCCTCCTTGTGTACGCGCTCGTCGTGGCCGATCTGGCGGAATAGATCGGCGATCGATTCGAAAGCGCCGTACTCCTCCTCGAAGTCGGAGTCCACCGGCTTGGTCTCCCATTGCGGATTGTCTGCGACCCATTGCATGTACTCGTGCTCGGCGTGGTCTTCGAAATCCGCGTTGAGCGCGTAGCTCCATTTTGGGTTGACGACGTAGAGGAGCCAGGAGAACTGGTAGTAGCCCAAGGCGATGAGCTGGGGCAACCAGAAGAACTTGAGTTGGGATTCACGGGCGCCTTGGCGGACGATCAGCTCTTGGAGGATGAGCAGATGCCAGAGCTCGTTGTCCTGCTGGCTGCGCGACTCGAGGATGCGGTCATGGATGCGCTTGGCGATGCCGGTGCTCTGATGCATGTGCGTGACCGCGATGTAGGCGACGTGTTCCCAAGTCTGGTACGGGACGCGCGCCACGATCTCCAGGACCTTGAACTTCGCCATCGTCTGCGGCTTGCCGTAGAGCAGGTCCAGTGTCAGGAACAGCGCCCGGGCGGCGAGACTGTATTTGCGCCTGGGAGCGCTCAGCGTCTGCTTCTGGGCCGCGACCAGCTCGTCATGGGAGAGCCGCGGAGGTCCCGCGTGCGACACAGCACTTGCAGCCTCGGCCATGCGATCGCCTCTCTCGTCGGCGCTGGTTGACCTACCATTATCCCAGAGCGGCGTGGCACAGGGCGGTCTCGGTTGACGCCGCGACGTTCGCCGGAAGACAATCTGGGCGATGGCAGCGGGCCCGGCGAGCGCGAAGACGCTGATCCCGCCGACGAGAGGACTGGTGGTGTGGAACAGGCCGCCCGAGAGCTGGGGGCCGAGTGACAGGGAAAGTCCCCCGATCGACCAGGACGACATCACGCCGAGGGCGGCCAGCAGGAACGCCGGCCGAACCTGGCGCGGCACCGATGGACGCTGCGGGGTGAGCCGCAGGCGCGCCGGCGCTCGCGACGCCGTTGGTCAGCGCGACGGCTTGCGGATCGCGGCAGGAGTGAAGGTCGAGCAGCGCCGCGCTAGCGGCCCCGAGGGCGAGACCGGTTGCCAACCCTGCACCGTGAGCAGCAGGGTTGTGAGCACCCCGAAGGCGTAGGTCGCGTAAACGACGGTCAGCACGAGCGGCGATAGCCCCCAGAGAGTCGTCATGCCAGCCGTCACCGACCGCACCGAGAAGATCCCTCATCCGCCGCCGTCTGCCCTCGACCTGGCGACGATCATGAGGACGCTCGGCGACCCGGCTCGCCTCGAGATTGTTCGCTTGCTCGCCGATGGGCGGCCGCGTCTATGCGGCGAGCTCGCGACGGCGCTGGAGATGCCGACGTCGACCGGCTCGTATCACCTGCGCTTGCTTCGCGAGGCGGGAATCACGCACTCCAGGGCTCACGGGACCAGCGCTACATCACGCTGCGCAGCGACGATCTCGAGGAGCGGTTTCCCGGGCTCCTCGGGGTCATCACCGGCTGACTCACCGGTCCTGCTCCACGAGAGCACGCGCAAAACCGAAGCCGCCGGTCGGTATCTCGACCGCGACCGGCGCATCGTGCGCATGCCCGAACAGCTCCGCCAGCACCGTCGGCCGCTCGACCCGGCGGCCCGAGGCACCCC
>JALYZL010000295.1 GCA_030948875.1 Actinomycetota bacterium | reverse complement strand
TGGTTGTTTGCTCGGTCTTCCGGCCGGGGTCTGGGACATCGCGGTCGGCTCTTACCTGAGCCCGAAAAGAGGCATTACGAACCGTGTATCACCAACTCGCGGGAGCGCGCCCAGGCCCAACGTCTGGCCGGATGTCGGAGTCGCAGGTTCGGCATGAATACGGGTTCGGCATGATTTCCTTGACCGCTAAGAGCAGCTTCCTTTGCAAGCGGTACCCGATCAGTGAGCACGGGTGGATCGAGCGGGGCACTCAGGACAGCGACGACGATGGCGACGAGCGTCGCCAAGGCGACGGCCCCTTGAGGGCATCGCGGCGCGTCAGGGACGAAGGAAAGCTGAACGTTCGTTCATGACGGGGCAACGTATCTAGCCCGAAGGTGTTGTTGCTGTTGTTCTCTTTCCCCCCGCGCGTAACACGCGCCCGGGGCCGGCATCGGCCGCCTCCGCGCCTGCTGATGTCCCACAATCGCTTTGCCCGTCCGCCCGCGCCAGACCTCGCGACTGCAATGTTGAGAGGCTGTCGGAATATCGGTGCTGTCTGGCGGGTTTAAGACACTTCTGGGATGGCTAGAGATTTCGTAGCGATCGATCGTGGTCAGTTGTTGTTGATGCCGCCGTCGTTGACTGAGTGGCTGCCTGAGAAGCACTTGGTGTGGACGGTGCTTGGTGCCGTTGATCAGATGGACCTTGATCGGTTCCGGGAGGCGTATCGGCTGGGCGCTGCCGGTCGTGCTCCGTATGACCCGCAGATGTTGGTGGCCCTTTTGCTGTACGCGTACGCGCGTGGGAACCGGTCCTCGCGGGGGATCGAGCGGGCGTGCTGGGAGGACGTGGCGTTTAAGGTGATCACGGGTATGCGGTGCCCGGATCACTCAACGATCGCGGAGTTCCGCCGCCGCCACGAGGTCGAGATCGCGGAGCTGTTCGACGACGTGCTCGGGCTTTGTCGCGAGGCGGGGCTGGTGTCGGTGGGGGTGATCACGATCGATGGGACGAAGATCAAGGCGAACGCGTCGATGGATCAGAACCGCTCCTACCGGGACCTGGTCACGCAGATCCTGCGCGAAGCGGAGGAGACCGATCAGGCTGAGGATCGGTTGCATGGGAAGGACCGGCGCGGCGATGAGCTGCCGGAGGAGCTGCGCACTGCGGAGGGTCGTCGGCAGGCGTTGGCGGACGCGAAGCGCAGGTTGGAGGAGCGCAAGGGCCGAGCGGTGAAGGAGTGCGTGATCGCCGATCCCGACATCGACCTCGAATCGCTCGTGCTCTCTCGTCAGGTTCTCCGTCGCGGCGGGCGGCGGGAATGGCCGCGGGTCGCGCGCCGGGAGCTTGAGGCGCACCGCGCCCGGCAGGCGCAGGCGATCCCGCGTGATCGAGAGGATCGTCTGTTCGGAGCTTTGGAGCGCTTTGAGCAGAACCATCGGGTCGAGTTGGCCGCCCACGAGGACTACGACCGCTGGCGCGCGACCGCGCGCGACACGCAGGGCCGGGTGTTGAAGGGCAACAGCAAGCCGTTCACGGCGCCCGACATGCCGGAGGGTGTGATCAACCTCTCCGATCTGGACGCCAGGGTGATGCGCACGCAGGGCACCCCGCCCCGCCAGGCCTACAACGCGCAGACCGCCGTAAACGAGCAGCAGATCATCCTCGCGGCCGAGATCACGATCGACGCGCCGGACTTCGGGCATCTGGAGCCGATGCTCGATACCACCCTGCAGCACCTCGCCAAGCACGGCGCGAGCGAGCAGCCTGAGGTCGTGCTCGGAGACGCCGGCTACTGGCACACCCGGCAGATCCAAGCGATCGAAGAACGCGGGATCGAGGTGCTCGTCCCGCCGGACGGGACAATGCGCGACGGGATCCGACCTGGCTGGGAGCACGGGTTCTTCGACGTCATGCGTCGCAAGCTCGCCACCGACCGCGGCCGGGAGCTCTACGCTAATCGGAAGATCACCGTCGAGCCGGTCTACGGGCAGATCAAACACAACCGGAACATCGACCGGTTCATGCGAAGAGGCAGAGCCGCCGCGCAGTCAGAATGGCGGTTGGTGACCGCGACGCACAACCTCCTCAAGCTCCACAGCCACTGGATCGCCAACACCGCCTAACACCGACCGGGGGGTCACTTTTCGACCGGCGCGCTGGCCTACTTTTCGACCGGCGCGGCTCCCGACGGAGCTTCGTCCCGCATATTCCGACAGCCTCTCGCCATAGCAGTGGCGTGCTCCGAGATGCGCGGTTCTGGCGACGAGCACGTGCGCGCATTAGGCCCATGGACGTCGTGGCCGCTGCCCGCAACGGCCCAGATCGTGTGCGTTGTGGTCTGCCTCGTGCAACCGCGAGCGCACGATCCGCACGAGCAGCCAGCTTCCACTCCGACCGCCGACTTCGTAGATGAGCCGCGTTCGCAACCGCCTGGTGGTCGGCGCGTCGGCAGCGACCACCGTCGAGCGTGATATCGCAGCCAGCGCCGGGACCTCCGGCGAGGGCCTCAAATCGGGAGTGTCTGTCGGCGAGCCTCTATCGGCTCGCGAGATGGCTGACATCGCAGGCGAGGAGCTCAGCCAGCCGCCGGAGGTCAGCCAGCCGCCGGAGGTCGGTTCGGTTGTGTCCACCCATGAGTCGCACAACCCCACTGGATCGTCCTTCTTGCTCAACCGGTCAAGCATCCGTGCGTTTCGGTACATGACCCGCTCGAGCATCTCGCACGGATCGTCGATTTCGCTGGCCTTTACGCTCATGTTGGGCATGCAGAAAAGGCTGTCACACGTGATCCCAACCTCCCTTATAGTCACCGGCATCCGGCACGGGAACGACCCTATCCGGAATCAAGCAGTGCCACTGCAGCGGCATGAGAAGAGGCCGATCTGCCTATAACGGCGTACTTCGCACCCACCCACGCGTTTCACGAGCTCCTCACCCACCCGACCCTCGGCAGCGTCGTCCGAGCGCTAGTGGTGATCGGCGTGCCGGTCGCAATCTTGGTCGCTGTTGTTCGAATTGTCCGGGATTCAATGGATGCAACTCGGGGACGCCCGTGGCTCCCGTCGGGTGCCGCAGTCAAGGGGAAGCTGCGGTCGCCAGTGACTTGGGTCATCGTGGTCGCCATTGGCATCGGCGTGATGGTCGTCGTGGCCGTCGCGGGCAATTTCACAGGCGTTGACCCAATCGATCGGATCTTCAATCCATATGCTCGCCGCTACGGCGAGAGCGCCGACGGCTACATAAGACGCCTCGCATCGGATTGCGCCGACCGAACGATCAACGCGACCGACGCCGCCAACAATGCGTGCATGGACGCCATGTTGAGCGAAGCCCGAGCTCACGGATACCTGCCGTAGTAGCGCTCGAGTTGGGCTCATGTTCGGTGCCTCTGCTTGGCCACGCCCGAGGCCTAGTAGGACCAGTCCTGGCGGTCCTGCTGCGCCGTGGCGACGAGCACGCCCGCCCCGACGAGCCCAGACGTGCAAAGCTTGCACGCTCGCACGCTCGCGCGACCGCTTTCGCCCTGTGTGCCTCCTTGGAGCGCGCCACTCCCTTGGCGACGATCCGATCATTCACGGCGACCGGGGCGGGGACTGAGCGCAGGACGTGCGCGTGGTCGTCATTGCGCTCGTGGTTGCTTCACCGGCGCGTGGGTGAAGCGATCATCCCGGCGGCCAAAGACACTTGACGGCCCCGCAAGGCGATTATGAGCTGCTGACAGGCTGCCGGCGCTGCCTGTGCAGCCGGCGAGAACCACAGACTTGGGAGCGGCTCGCGCAGACAACGCGCCGTCCGGAGGGGCCTTCAGAATCTGGGCGCTGCGCAAATGGTGCGACGAATGCCAGGCTCTGGTCGAGCCGGTTCTATGCCCCGCCGAGATGGAGCGAGAGGGCGGATTGGGACGCGAGCGCCGCGCTGCGCCGCTTACGGAGGCTTGCCCGAACGATCCCGGCACGTGGTTGCACTTCCTGTCGGACCCGGACAAGTAGTCCGTGGCTCCTAGGCCCGGAGGGTCTCCAGGCCATGGGCGCCCCGGGGTCGTTCCTTCGCCGACAGCAGCGGGATCCTTGGCGGTTAGTCCTCCGTACTGCGCTCACCCAACGAGACGATCCTTCACGAACGGTCTATCCGCCAGTGACGCGAGGCTCCGCGGCGGCGTCAGTCGGCTGATCGGTGCCGAAAATTCGAGCGTGACTATTAGTGGCCATGTTGACCGGCGTTGCGCAGTACATCGGCCAGCATCTGGTCATCTATGTGCGGCCAGTAGGTCGGCCACGACTGAATCTCATCAAGGCGGGTGACAGGCGACATGCCAAACCAGAAGATCCCTTCGGTATCGACCCAGAGGCCCACGCCTTCGCCAGCTCCCCGGTCTCGGCCGCTAAAGACACGCGGGATGACCGTCCAGCAGCTGCACAGGACTTGGACCTTTGGACCAAGGAACCGGTATTTCGGTTTCTTGCGGCCGGTTGGCACCTGTTGGGGTGTGATCCCCGCGGCCTTCGCGTACGTTGCGAAGAGCGGGCCGCCGGGTGCGATCGCCGCCGCCAAACTTTGGGCCTCCGCAGCAGTTTGGGCCCGCTCTCGGGCGCGCTTATGCTCCTCTGCGTCTCGGGTTCCCAAGCCGCCGGCCCGCAACTCCCCCAGGGCCTGCTCGAACGCGCGATCGTCCATGCATGGAGTATGGCTTATCGTTGATCCTCGTCGTTGATCCTGGTGATCGCTTCACCGCCGTCGCCGTCACGCGCGATCGATGAGCGAGGTTCGGCACTGGTAACAAGCGCGTGGAGGAGGTGTGTCGCCGACGGCGTGATCGCCCGCCGAGCCTGTCGACGGATATCCTGAGGCCTGTGGGGTGCCCGCGATGTAACAGTTCTGATCGGGAGCCGATCGCTCCGGGGTTTTGGCGCTGTACATCCGCGCGAACCGTGACGACACTAGTAGGTGGACCTGGCCTCACGAACCCACTCGCAGGGCCGGGCGTTCACTACGAGCAGCACCTCGTGGCTTGCGGAGCCGAGTACCAAGAAGGAGAACCCGCCGACATGTCGCTACTCTGCTCCTGCAAGATCTTCGCGATTGGCATGTGCGCTGAGTGCGAGAAGCCCATTTGTGGTGATTGCAGCACAAAGGCGCCAACCGGTCGATTGTGCAGAGCATGCGTTGCTGCTGAAAAGGTTCGAACTGCCGAGGCGCGCGTTGAAGAAGCGACGCGCAAGGGCGCGGCACGGGAGAAGGGCTGGCGCGATTGGGAGGACCACGTCGTCGCGGAGATAGCGGACGCCCACCCTGTCGAGCGGCTCATCCGTTTCCTCCGCATCCTCACTTTCGACGAACTCGCGTCAGTACTTTCGCTTCGGCAGGCCGATCCAAGAGCGGATCCGGGCCTCGGGGACGAGATTCGTGGACTGCTTCCGAGTCTTTGGTCTGGCGATCTCCTCACGGCGCCTCCGTGGGATCACGAAGAAGTCCATACGTGGCTGTCGGCGACGACGCCTCCGAGTACGAGCGACCTCCTGTTCACGCGCGAGCAGTCCTCGTCACGCGGACTATGGAGTCAGAAGTCGAGCGAACCTAAACGAGCACCTTCAACGGGATGGATCGTTGGTCGCCTTAATGCGCTCACGGATGGCCGCCGGGGTGTCATTGATCCGCACGGGGTCTGCTCGTTTCCTGACCCCCCGCCCGGCTTCAACGTGTACGCAATGTGGGAGTTGGGCGACATCGCGCGACTGCCGGACTTGCCTCGCCCAGCCGAACCCAACGGCGGGTATGGACGATGGCGCCTCTGGGGGGTGCAGTAGACCGCCCGGCTGCGTGCCTCCGCGTCAACAAGATCAGACCGGGTTTCATCAAGGCCGCCCAGGCCTTCGTAATGGGGCTGAGCGTCATGCTGCGGGCGATCACGCATTCCTTAACTCTGGCGGTCGGGAAGGCGGGACCCGAGGGAGCTCCACCCAGCTGCGAGCGCCCGCACCCGACTTCCAGGCGATTGCTTTCATCCCTCCGCCGGCGCGCGCGCCGCGACTGCTCGGCGACGCTCCAGTTGTTCGGGCCGACG
Organism: Actinomycetota bacterium; assembly: GCA_030948875.1. Lineage (GTDB taxonomy): Bacteria > Actinomycetota > Thermoleophilia > Solirubrobacterales > Solirubrobacteraceae > Palsa-465. Next base: position 427 of record JALYZL010000295.1, on the reverse strand, counting down.
AGAAGCCCGGGAGGGCGGGCCGGCTAATCAACGTCGCTCCGTCCCGGATCTGCTACTCAGTTGCGAGGCTGAGCATGATCCCGATCGCGAGCGCAGGAATCCCCGCGGCCGCACCGGCTTTGCGCGCCATCCGCCGTCCCGGCGGCAACGATCGCGACGAGGAGGTGAACTCGATGAGGGACATCATCACCGCCCTTCTCAGAGCTTGATCTTTCCGGCGAATCGCTGCCGGGCAGCCTGACGCGAGACTCCCAGCGCGAGCGCGATGAGATTCCAGGATCGACCATGCGCACGGGCGAGCTCGACGCGCTCGACGATCTCGGCCTCCGCGCGCCGCGCAGCGTCTGCGGCTTCCGCGATTGCACGCAATTCAGTGATGTCTCGGACCTTGATGCCGTCGGGATCCAGGTTGTCGAGCCGCTGCTCG
>JALYZL010000265.1 GCA_030948875.1 Actinomycetota bacterium | reverse complement strand
TCCGCCGGCTGGCCCTGGAGTTAGGTGACCGCGGGCTCGGCGTGCGCGGCGGCGAGGCGGCGGCGAGCGAGCTCCATCGCCGCGGTGAGCGGCGTGGCGCCGACGGCATCGGCGTCGTCGAGGATCCTGCGCAAGGTGTCGGCGATCCCGCGCACGCGCCGGCGCACCGCCGCCGGGTCATAGCCGTAGAGCTCCTCGGCGACGTTGATGAGGCCGCCGGCGTTGACGACGAAGTCCGGCGCCCACAGGATTCCGCGGGCGGCGAGAAGGTCCGCGACCGAGTCATCGGCGAGCTGGTTGTTGGCCGCCCCGGCGATTACCTGGCAGCGCAGGCGCGGCACCGACTCCTCATCGAGGATTCCCCCCAAGGCGCAGGGAACGAGCACGTCGAACGGAGCCTCGAGCGCGCGCGCGGGTGAGATCCAGCGGGCGCCCAGGTGGTCGCCGAGCCCGCGCTTGCCGGCGTCGACATCGGCGACCCCAAGCTTTGCGCCGGCGCGAGCAAGCCGCTTGGCGACCCGCGAGCCGACGTGTCCGAGGCCCACCACGCACACGCTGCGATTGCGGAGGTCCGCGGAGCCGAACACCCGCTCACAGCAGGCGCGGATGGCGACCTCGACGCCGAGCGCGGTGAACGGGCTCGGGTCCCCGGACCCGCCCTGCCCGCGCGCCCGCCCCACGACATAGCTCGTTCCCTGAGCGATCACCCGCATGTCGCGGCTCGAGGTACCGACGTCCTCGGCGGTGATGTAATGGCCGTTGACGGCTTGGACGGCGTCGGCGAAGTCGAGCAGGACCGCGTGCCGGCGCTCGGACGAGAGTCGGCGTCCGAGCGGAATCATGATCACGCCCTTGCCGCCGCCGAGCCTCAGATCGGCGACCGCCGCCTTGAAGGTCATGGCTCGCGAGAGGCGCATGGCGTCGCGCATCGCCGCGCGCGCGTCGTCGTAGGCCCACATGCGGCAGCCGCCGAGCGCGGGCCCGCGAGCCGTCGAGTGGACGGCGACGAAGGTGAAGAGGCCGGACCTGCGCCCGCTGCGCACGAGGATCTCCTCGTGATCGAGCTTCTCGAGGTAGCGGTCGATGACCTAAGCGAGGGTAGTGGCGACGCCGCGCACCAGGCGGCGCGAGGGCGAGGGCTTGTGCCGGAAAGCGCGAAGCGAGAGCGCCGGCTCACTTAACGGGCGGGGAGCTGGGCGAACTGCCGGTGCCCGTCCCCGTGGGGGTCCCCGTGCCCGTCGTCCCACCGGGGGTGCCGGTTCCGCTGCCGGTCCCCGTGCCCGTGGCGGTACCCGTGCCGCTGCCTGTCGGGGTACCGGTGCCGGTGCCGGTACCGCTGCCGGTCCCCGTGCCGCTGCCCGACGACGCGGTGCCGGTCGTGCCGCCGGGTCCCGTCGAGTTAGGCGTTCCCGGGGTGCCGGTACCGTTCATCCCGGTCAGGTTCACGGTGCCGGGAGTCGTACCGGCGGCTCCCGTCCCGTTCGTGGTCCCGCTCGGCGGGCCCGCGGTGGGGACAATGTTGTCGCCGCCCGAGATCGACGGGGCGCCGGCGGTTGTCGTGGTCGTCCCGCCGGTCGTCGTGCCCGTCGTCTTGGCCGTCGCCGACTTCATCGACGCTGAGGCCGTCGCTGCCGCGCTTCGCGGAGCCTGGGTGGGCTCGGCCTGATCGGTGGGCACCGTGGTCGCGGCCGTGGGCGCCGGGCTCTGACGGACGGTGGCCGCGGGATGGGCGGCGTGGTGGTGGGTGACGGATGTGATCGAGTGCTGGATGGCGACCGCGCCGCCCGCGGTGATGACGGCCGCAGCGATCAGCGTCGCGACGTGGGTCGCGCCGGCGAACGAGCCCACCGCCGCTGTGCCGCCACCGAGGACCACGCCGGTGGTCGCCGTCGCTCCTCCTGTGGCGGCTGCGCCGGCTCCGCCTCCCGCGGCTCCGCCGCCACCGATGCCGAGCATCTTCGCGACCAGACCGAGCGGGCCGAGGGTGGGGGCGAGCGCAGCGAACTGGCGCCGGCTGCTGCGCAGCTGAGACTGGAACTGACGGCATCCTCCGCAATCCGCGAGGTGGCGGCGGACGGTGCCGCTCGACCGGACCCCGCGGTCGTGCGCGAACGTGAGCTCATCGCAAATCGTCACGCACGCGGTATCGCGCGCCTCGACGGCCAGGGTGAGCCCGATCCGCGCTCTGACCAGGAGCGACTTCACGGCCGGCACGGTGACGTCCATCGCGGTGGCGACGTCGGAGTAGCGCATCCCGCCGAGCTCGCGCATGAGCAGTGCGGATCGCTGCTGAGCGGGAAGCCGGCGCAGGGCGGCGATCAGCCGCCGCAGCGACTCGCGCTGCTCGACCTGGGCGACCGGGTCGGGCGCCGGGGCGCTGGCCTGATGCAGGACCGCGGGCGGGGGCGGGACGGGGCGCCGGAGCTCGTCGACGCAGCGGTTATGGGCGACTCGGTAGAGCCACGGCCGCAGCGCGAGCGGGCGCTGGTTGGCCCGGAGTCCCGAGTAGGCGCGGACGAAGACATCCTGAAGGGCGTCCTCGGCGTCCTGCGTCGAGCCGGGGAGCATCTGCCTGGTGTAGGCGAACAGACGCTGGCGGTAGCGATCGTGGATGACCCGGAAGGCGTCGTCGTTGCCGGCCCGGAACAGCGCCAGGAGCTGATCGTCGGACCGCAGGCGGAGCAGTGGCGCACCAACTGAGATTCGTGCTCGTGCCAGGCCTGCCGGGGCGTGAAGGGCGGAGGCTTCCATTGAGGGCTCCTGAACCCACTGTAACGCGTGAACCGGCGAGAAGTTTCGAGTCCCGCCTCAACCGAGGTTGATCATCACATGCTTGACCAGCGTGTAGTCCTCGAGCGCATAGATGCTGAGGTCCTTACCGTAGCCCGACTGCTTGTAGCCGCCGTGGGGCATCTCCGAGACGATCGGGAGGTGGTCGTTGACCCACACGCAGCCGAAGCGCAGGGCGTTCGCTACCCGCATCGCCCGCCCGACATCGCGCGTCCAAACCGACGAGGCCAGCCCGTAAGGCGTCTGGTTGGCCCATGCGATCGCGTTCGCCTCATCGGCGAAGCGCTGCACGGTGATCACAGGCCCGAAGATCTCTCGCTGGATCATCTCGTCGTCCTGCTCGAGGCCGGCGACCACCGTGGGCTCGAGGAAGAAGCCTGGGAGCTCGGGCTCGCGCCCGCCGGTCACGATCTCGGCGTGCGCGGGCCTGCGCTCGAGGAAGCCCTCGACGCGCGCGCGCTGGCGAGCTGAGTTGAGCGGCCCGAGCGTGGTGTCCGCGGCAAGGGTGTCGCCGACCACGAAGCCCGTCGCCTGATCGGCCAGGCCGCTGACGAAGTCGTCGTAGATCTTGGCGCCCGCGAGGACCCGGGTGGCGGCCGTGCAGTCCTGCCCGGCGTTGTAGTAACCGGTGCCGGCGATGGTCTCGAGTGCGGCCTCGAGATCGACGTCGTCGAACACGACCACGGGCGCCTTGCCGCCGAGCTCGAGGTGAACGCGCTTGAGCGTATCGGCCGCCGCGCGGGCGATCCACTTACCCGTGTCGACCGAGCCCGTGAGCGAGACCATGTCGACATCCGGATGGCTGACAAGGGCCCGGCCGGCCGGTTCGCCGTGGCCGGTGATGACGCTGAGCACGCCCTTGGGGAAGTGCTCGGCGGCGAGCTCGGCGAGCCTCAGGGTGGTCAGCGGCGTCGACTCGGCGGGCTTGAGGACGATCGTGTTACCAGCGGCGAGCGCCGGCCCGATCTTCCACACGGCCATCATCAGCGGGTAGTTCCACGGGGCGATCTGACCGACCACCCCCACCGGCTCGCGGCGGATGAGCGAGGTGTGGCCCGCCATGTACTCGCCCGCGGCGCGACCCTCGAGGCACCTTGCCGCGCCTGCGAAGAACCGCAGGTTGTCGACCATGAAGGGAATCTCGTCTTCGCGGAAGGCCCCGATCGGCTTCCCCGCATTCGTGGCCTCGAGGTGCGCGAGCTCCTCGCCGTGCTCCTCGATCGCGTCGGCGAGGCCGAGCAGCGCCTTGGCACGCTCCATCGGCGTGGTCGTTCCCCACGCGTCGAACGCGCGCTTGGCGGCGGCGACGGCGAGATCGACGTCCTCCTTGGTCGAGAGCGGCGCATAGGCGATCACCTCGCCCGTGGCCGGGTTGAGGACAGGCTCGGTCTGACCCTCGGCGGGAACCACGTGCTCGCCGTCGATGAAGTTCTCCAGGGTGAGGACGTCGGTGGCCATGGCGCCGACGGTCAAACTACCACCGCTACGCTACGGCGCGCAGCAGATCGAGTGAAAGGACTTACGAAGCCGTGATCGACGTCGTTATCGCCTCCGCCGCGCGCACCGCGATCGGCTCCTACGGTAAGAGCCTCGCCGGCATCCCCCCGAGCGATCTCGGCGCGGCCGCGAGCGTAGCGGCGCTCGACCGTGCCGGAATCGAACCCGATCAGGTCGAGCACGTGGTGTTCGGCAACGTGATTCACACCGAGGTCGCCGACATGTACATGGCGCGGGTGGTGGGGATGAAGGCCGCCGTCCCCAAGGAGGTTCCCGCCTACACGGTCAACCGGCTGTGCGGCAGCGGCGTGCAGGCGATCGTCTCCGCCGCGCAGGCGATCCAGACCGGCGAGGCCGAGGTGGCGCTCGCGGGCGGCGCCGAATCGATGAGCCGGGGGCCCTACTGGATGCCCAGCGCCCGGTGGGGCGCAAGGATGGGAGAGGCAGAGCTCGTCGACCCGGTGATGGGCGGCCTGACCGATCCCTTCTCCTCGGTGCTCATGGGAGTCACGGCCGAGAACCTGGCCGAGCGCGGATCGATCTCGCGCGAGCGCCAGGACGCCTTCGCGGTCGAGTCTCACCGCCGCGCGGCGGAGGCTCGCGAGGCCGGCCGTTTCGAGGAGGAGATCGTTCCCGTGGAGGTCAAGGTCAAGCGACACAAGGTGTCGTTTGACCGCGACGAGCACATCCGCCCCGAGGCCACCGCGGAGTCGATGGCGAAGCTACGGCCCGTCTTCAAGCCCGACGGCACCGTCACCGCGGGCAACGCCTCGGGGATGAACGACGCCGGGGCCGCCGTCGTGCTCATGAGCGCAGGTAAGGCGCGTGAGCTCGGCGCGCCCGTCCGGGCGCGGGTCCTCGCCTACGCGAGCTGCGGCGTCGACCCCTCGATCATGGGGATCGGACCCGTCCCCGCCGTCCGCAAGGTGCTCGAGCGCTCCGGACGCTCGCTCGACGAGATCGGGGTGGTCGAGCTCAACGAGGCATTCGCCGCCCAGGCCCTCGCGGTGATCGACGACCTCGGCCTCGACGAGGCCAAGGTCAACCCCAACGGCGGGGCGATCGCGCTCGGCCATCCCATCGGGGCGACGGGCGCGGTGATTACCACCAAGATCCTCTCCGAGATGGAGCGCTCCGGCAGCGAGCTCGGCCTTGTGACCCTGTGCATCGGCGGCGGCCAAGGGATCGCCCTGCTGCTCGGCGCGGGCGGCTAACGGTAGAGCTAGCCTCTCCTGCCGATGGATCCCGCGTCAGGCATCGGCATCCCGGTCGCTTTCGGCGCCGGGCTGATCTCCTTCCTGTCGCCGTGCGTCCTGCCCCTCGTGCCCGGCTACATCTCCGCCGTCGCGGGCGTATCCCCCGGGCAGATCGAGGCGCGGCGCGTGCTCGGGCCGACGCTCGCCTTCATCGCCAGCTTCTCGGCCATCTTCATCTCGCTGGGGCTGATCGGCCAGACGGCGCTGCGCGCCACCCTCGAGGGGCCCACAGCACTCAAGGTGTCGGGCGCGCTCGTCATCGCCATGGGCGTCCTCTTCCTCCTCGCGACGCTCGTCCCGCGCTTCAGCCGCGAGTGGCACGTCGGCAAGCTCATGGACCGCGCCGGCCGGGGGGGACCCGTGATAACCGGCGCCGCCTTCGCCCTCGCCTGGACTCCGTGCACCGGCCCCACCCTCGGGGCGATCGTCGCCACCACCAGCGGCACGAGCTCAACCGCGCACGGCGTCTTCCTCCTCGCCATCTACTGCGCCGGGCTCGGGATCCCCTTCCTGCTCACGGGGCTTGCCTTCGGGACCGCCACGGCGGCGTTCAAGGTGGTCAAGCGGCACTATGCGGTGGTCATTGGGGTGGGGGGGCTTGTGCTCATCGGGATGGGAGTCCTCATCTGGACGGGCGAATTCGCGCGTCTGAACGTCACGGTCAATGACTGGATCCATAGTCTGGGGTTGCCGGACTTCAATTCGGATACGTAGGGGTGGTCTGCGTCTAGGCGAGCAACTTCTCTGCGAGCAGCACGATGCCGAGTCCTGTCGGCGCGGCGCCAGCGAGACGTTCGGCGCCCTCGCGTAAGCGCTCGCTGAGCCGGCATTGTCGTGTTCGTCGGCACCATGCCTTATGCGATGGTCGACTGCTCCTGCCGGGCCTGGCGCACCAGCTCCGGCTGTCGAAGCTCTCAGCCGGGGCCATGACCGCGAGCTACCCGATCGAGATGCTGGTCACGTGGTAGCGAGGCCGGCGCGCAAAGGGCGTCCGGGCCGGGTACGACTGACGCGTCTCCCGGGCGGGACGGGTGCCCTCGCGGGCGGCGAGGGCTTGGCCGAACGTCGGCTCCTCGCTGCGCCGGACCCGCCTGCCGCTCAGTCCGAGCTCGGCGATCCAGCTGTCAATGACGTGACTGTGGTTCATGTTGCCTCCATGTAAACGGGTGAATTGCCGACTGTTTCCTGTGACTCGTGTGGAGCGGGTGTGCGGAGTGCCCAGACGCTGACGAGGAGCGCGGCCGCCGCTACGCTCGCGGAGATGACCCAGGCGAGGTGGTAGCCGCCGGTGAGCGCGGACGGTTGCGAGGCCCCGCTGGCGAGGAGGTGGCTCGTCCTCGTGCTCGACAGCGTCGCCAGCACCGCGAGCCCGAGCGCGCCGCCGACCTGGACGGTGGTGTTCACGAGCCCTGACGCCAGGCCCGCGTCGCTCGGGGTGGCGCCGGACATCGCCAGGGTCATCAGCGAAGGGAACGACAGGCCGGCTCCGGCGCCGAGAAGGATCATCGAAGGCAGCAGATCGGTCGCGTAGCTCGCGCCCACCGGGGCGCGGGCGAGGAGCCCGAGGCCGATGGCGAGCAGCGCGAGTCCTGGGAGCAGCGTCGCCTTGGCTCCGAAGCGGTTGATCAATCGTGCCGATAGCCCGAGCGAGAACACTCCGATCCCGAGGCTGACGGGCAGGAAGGCGAAGCCGGTCCCGATCGCGCTGTAGGCGAGCACGTGCTGCATGAAGAGGACGCCGAGGAAGAACATCCCGAACAGGCTCGCGACCATGAGCAGCTGCACGACGTTGGCGCCCGAGACGTTGCGCGAGCGGAATATGCGCAGCGGGATCAGCGGATCCTTGGCGGCCGATTCGCGGGCCACGAAGGCGATCAGGAGCGCGAGCACCCCGGCCCCGGAGCCGAGCGTCCGGGCCGAGGCCCAGCCGTAGCCGCCGGCCTTGACGATCGTGAACACGGCGAGCATGAGCGCGCCGGTGACGAGCGCCGCACCGGCGAGGTCGACGCCGCGGTGCAGGCCCGGCACCTTGCCGTCGGGCTCGACCAAGCGCGCCGCGAGCAGGCCGGTGACGAGGCCGATAGGCAGGTTGATGAAGAAGATCCAATGCCAGTTGATCGCCTGCGTGACGATGCCGCCGAGCAACAGGCCAAGCGATGCCCCCGCGGCGGCAACGAAGCTGTACATGCCGATCGCCTTCGCCTGCTTGCGCGGCTCGGGGAACATGGTCACGACCATCCCGAGGATCACGGCCGAGGTGAGCGCCCCGCCGATGCCCTGGAGAAAGCGGGCGCCGATGAGCACCGCCTGGCTCTGCGCCAGACCGCAGAGCAACGAAGCGGTGGTGAAGAGGGCGAGCCCGATCATGAACACCCGCCTGCGTCCGACGAGGTCGCCGAGGCGCCCGGCGAGCAGGAGCAAGCCGCCGAAGCTGATCAGGTAGGCGTTGACCACCCACGCAAGATTGGGCTGCGAGAAGGAGAGGTCGCGCTGGATCGAGGGCAGGGCTACGTTCACCACCGTCGAGTCGAGAATGATCATCAGCATCCCCACGCACAGCACCACGAGCGCAATCCAGCGCGCGCGGTCTTGGGAGGTGGTTCGGGTGGGGGCGTTCGCGCTCACGCTGTTCATCGGTGGTGTCCCTTCGGTTGGTCTTGACGGCGGTTCCGGATGCCTCCCTGAGACGCACCGAGAAACAACCGTAGCAGATCGTATTGTTCGGGACTATTCGGTATGGATGGATTGCGAACGCGGCGTTACGGACGCGGGCGCGCGGAAGCGCGCGTCCAGCCCCGGCGTCCCTTGTGCGGCCCGGCGCGCTCGGGCGCGTACGGTGTAGCGC
>JALYZL010000253.1 GCA_030948875.1 Actinomycetota bacterium | reverse complement strand
CTGCGCGGCGACCTGGTGGCGCACGAGCACGGCGGCGACTCCGACGGTGAGCACGCACGAGGCGATCGCGGCGATGGCGACGAAGGCGAACACGCGACGGCGCAGCGTCATCGCGTGCTGGCCTTGTAGCCGAGGCCCCGCACGGTCCGGATGAGCTCGGGGTGGCCGAGCTTCTTGCGCAGCTGGGCGACGTGGACTTCGACCGTGCGCGTCTGGCCCGGGAGCACGAACCCCCACACGGCCTCGAGGAGCTCGTCGCGTGTCACTACCTGGCCCATGTAGCGCAGGAGATACTCGAGCAGGTCGAACTCTCGCTGGGTGAGGTCCACCTCGTCGCCGTCGACGCGGACCTCCCGGGATCCGCGGGCGAGTGTGATCGGCCCGAGCGTGCTCACGTCATCGACCCCACCGCCCCCGCCGGCGCCGGCGCGGCGCAAGACCGCCTTGACCCGCGCGGTGAGCTGGCGCGGCGAGAAGGGCTTGGACACGTAGTCGTCGGCGCCGAGCTCGAGGCCCGTCACCACGTCGGCCTCGTCGTCCCGTGCCGTCAGCATGATCACCGGGACGCGACCGTCGATCCGCCGGCACACCTCGAAGCCGTCGATCCCCGGCAGGCCGATATCGAGCACGACGAGCTCGATCGGGTGGCGGCTCAGTTCCGCGAGGGCATCCTCGCCCGAGCGCACCCACACCGCCTGGTATCCGTCCCGCTGAAGGTAGGTACGGACGAGCGCGCCGATGTTCGCATCGTCTTCGACCACCATCACCATTGCGCTCATAGGCACATCGTAGGTGCGGGCGTTGCGATGACGGCCCGAGTATTTACACGTAGCTGACACTCGCCTGACGCGTGGCTTGCAGGACCGTCGCACGATGCGTGACACGAGGCCCCGTGGTGGGTTGGGGCCCATCTCAAGGGAAAGCGAGGAACTGATGACACGGAGATATTGGAAGCTCGGCGCGCTCGCACTGAGCTGCGTAGCGATCGGCGCCGGCGCGAGCGTGATCGCCAACGCGGGAGCTGCCTCCAGCGCCGGCACAGTAGCGGCCGGGCACCACGCGGGGCGGGGCCTGAGAGTGCGGATGCTCGCCCGGCGCGCCGTGCAGGGCGACGTGGTGATCGCCACCAAGACCGGCAAGTTCGTCAACGTGACCTTCTCCCGAGGGCTCGTGAGCTCGGTGAGCGGCCAGCAGCTGACCATCGCCGAAGGGACCAAGCAGGCGACCTATCGCACCGTCACCCTGACTATTCCGACCACGGCACGCGTACGCGATAGCCATCAGGTAGCCGCCCTGTCGGACCTGAAGGCAGGACAGCACGTGATGGTCATCCAGGCCCCGCAGCGGACCTGGGTTATCGTGCGCCCGTAAGCGGAGGGCCTAGGGGGCGCGAGCCCGCGGGTAGAAGGCGCTACGGATGGGCGGCCGCGAAAGGGTGCGCGGCCGCCAGAATGGGTCCGAGGTTCGGGGTCCGGCCGAAGGTCGAGAAGGCGCGGAAACGGGAGAAGGCGCGGTGGTCGGGACCGTGGAAGTCAGAGGAGCCGCTCGACAGCAGGCCGAGCTCGGCGCACCGGTCGACGAGCAGATTTGTCTGGATCCGGGTGTGGGTCGAGTAGAAGGCCTCGACGCCGTCGATTCCGAGGTCGACGAAGCGGTCGATCGTGGCCAGGACCACGGGTGCCGCAGTGATGTCCCAGAACGGATGCGCCCAGATCGCCGAGCCGCCCGCGTCGTGGATGGTCTCGATGGCCCCGGCGATGCTCGGTCGCTCGCGGGGCCGGAAGGCGGGACGGCCGTCGATCAGGTAGCCCTTGAGGAACGCGGTGGGCTCCGTCCGCCCCTCGGCGGCCAGCCGCGCTGCGTTGCCCGGGTGCGAGACGACGGCTTGGGCGATGTGGGGGCGGCCGAGCGACTTGTCGTGGGCGGTTCGGCGGCGCAAGCTTTCGTCGTCGACGTGGAAGCCGATCTCGCGCAGCGCATCGACCATCGCCCACCCGCGGCGGTCACGGTCGGCGCGGAATTCGCGCAGGCGCGCGCCGATGGCGCTGTCGCGATGATCGATGCCGTAGCCGAGGATGTGGAGATCGCGGCCGTCGGTGTCGATGGCGGAGATCTCGACCGCCGAGACCACGTAGATGCCGTACTCGCGGGCCGCCTCGATCGCCGCCTCGACGCCGTCCACGGTGTCGTGATCGCTCAGGGCGAGGAGCTCGACGCCGGCCGCGGCGGCCCGGGCGACGACGTCATGCGGCTTCAGCGCGCCGTCCGAGTAGAGCGAATGGCTCTGAAGGTCGAAGGTGGGTCGCTCGTCGAGCACTCACCGAGAGCGTATCGGGGGCACGGGCGGACCCCTGTTCGGGCGTTATGTGCAGGAGATTAAGAACGGGGAGATCGGTGCTACCGTTGACTTGTGGGCGGCGCCGCCGTCCATGAGGTTCAGCTTTCCGGTGCATGTCCTGTTTCGGCCGGTCGAATCTGCCCAGTATGTGCTGTGTACGGTCGCACGAAGGAGACGGATGAGCGCTCACCGCCTTCCTCCCAAGTGGCGAGAGATCGGAGCGAGAGCATGAAGACCACGCGAGAGCGCGCGGAGGAGCGTCGCCTGGCGAAGCTCGAGCTCGTGCGCGAGCAGGTCGAGAACGGATCGCTGGTCATCCGCACGATGACCGAGGAGGAGAAGCGCCGCTATCCGCCGCGCCCTGTCAAGCCGCGGCGGGGTTCGTAGTGTCGGGGATGCGTCAGCGCGAGGGCCTGATCGCCCGAGTGAGGCAGATCCGCATCGCGGCCGCCGGCGATCACCGGGTGGACGCGGCCGACCTCGGGGCGGCGGTCACGCTCGAGGAGCTCGAGCAGCGCATCTCCCATCTCGAGCAGCAGCTGAGAGGCCTTCAGGACTCGGTCCACCGCGAGAACGTGCGCCACACCGGTCAGCTCGCCGATCTGGCGGCTCGCTTGGAACCGGGGGCGCTCGCCGTGGCGCTCGACAAGGACGCGCGCGAGCGCGGCTTGTAGCGCTGTGACCGCCTTCTTCATCCCGGGGCTCGACGACGCGGGCCAGGCGGCCGAGGACGCCTATGAGCAGATGCGCGAAGGGGTCGAGGCGGACACGGGGCTGCGTCCCTGCGGCCGTCGGATCCTCCAGCTTTGGTCCCGGCGCGGCGGCGTCGACTGCCTGACCGAGGTCGGGCGTCCCGATCCGGTGATCGGCGGAACGGTGCTGGCGATCTTCGACGTAGGCCCGCACCAACCGTTCGTGGTCCGCGTCGTCGCCCCCGACGGCGGGATCTGTGAGGTTCTGAGCTCGCATGCCTACACGGTGACCGAGTTCGAGCCGCCTGCGGAGTTGTAGGATCGAGCGCAATCCGTCCTGCAGGGAGTAGGAGTACATGAGCGGAGACCGCGTCCTTCGCAGTTCGGCCCAGACGTCGGTGTCGCTGGCTATGGCGATAGTCGGCGTGATTCTCGCGGCGATCACGGTTCGCTACGCCATTGCCCACCACCCTGGCAGCTCGAAGACGCTCGGGGATCAATGGCTCCTGACGGCGTTCCTCCTGGTGGGATCGATGTATCTGCTCCTGCTCTCGCGCACGCGCGTCGTAGTCACCGACGGCTCTCCGACCTTCGTCGTCAAGAACGTCCTGCGCACTCACCGGATCGCATGGTCCGACGTCGACAGGTTCACCGAACGCGGAGTGTTTATCGGAGGGGGGCCGGGCGGGAGAAGCTTTGTCGTCAAGGTCCGCTTGCGCAACGGCCACTCGATCCGCTGCACGGGGATCAGCGGGATCGGCTTCAACTGCATCGAGCAACAAATGGAGCTCGAGCGGCTCCGCATCAGAATCCAAGGGACCGGGGCTACGACAACCGCGCGCTTCTAGCGAGCGGACCCGACTGACCCGATCCCCGAGAACTCGATGGCGCCGTCATCTAGGGCGCCGAACCTCAGGCTCATGATGTCCCGGGGGTAGTTCTGGTACAGCCGCCACGGCGCCTTCGCTCCCTGCTTGGGGAACTTATCGATCGCGCGGAGCACGTAGCCCGAGGAGAAGTCGATGAAGGGTCGCTCGGCGACCGACGGATCGCGCCTGGGAACGCATTGCCGGTATCCGTGGGCGTCCATGTGGTTCAGGAGCCGGCATACGTATCCGCAGGTGAGGTCGCTCTTAAGCGTCCACGAGGCGTTGGTGTAGCCGAGCGCGATCGCCAGGTTCGGCACGCCGCTGAGCATCATCCCCCGGTAGCTCATGGTGCCGGGAAGCTCGACGGCGCGGCCGTCGACGGCGATCTCCATGCCTCCGAGCGCGAGCAGGTTGAGCCCGGTGGCGGTGACGATGAGATCGGCCTCGAGCTCGGCGCCCGAGGCGAGGGCGAGGCCGTTCTCGGTGAAGCTCTCAATCTGGTCGGTGACCACTGAGGCGTGGCCCGCGCGGATCGCCCTGAACAGGTCGCCGCCGGGGACGAGGCACAGTCGCTGGTCCCATGGGTTGTAGGTGGGGTTGAAATGCGTGTTGACGTCGAATCCGGGTGGGAGCTGGCGCGCGACCGCCTTCCTGATCAGTGACTTCATGAGCTCGGGGCGGCGCCGGGAGAGCTGGAAGCTCAGCATGGTGACGAGCACGTTCTTCCAGCGCACGATCGGATATGAGGCGCGGGTCGGGAGCACGCGCCGCAGGACGGCGGCCAGGGGGTCCTCCGCGGGCAGGGAGACGATGTAGCTGGGGGAGCGCTGGAGCATGGTCACGTGCGCGGCGCGCCCCGCGATCGCGGGGACGAGAGTGACCGCTGTCGCCCCACTGCCGATCACCACCACGCGCTTGTCCGCGTAGTCGAGATCCGAGCTCCAGTGCTGCGGGTGCACGATCTCGCCGGTGAACCGCTCGGTGCCGGCGAAGTCGGGCGTGTACCCCTGGTCGTAGCGGTAATAGCCGCTGCACATGAACAGGAAGCCACAGGTCAGCCGGACCGTCTCGCGCTCCTCGCCGCGCTCCACCTCAACCGTCCACCGGGCCTCGGCGCTCGAGAACGCGGAGCGCACGACCCGATGGTGGTAGCGCACGTGCTGGTCGATGCCGTCCTCCTGCGCCGTGGCGCGGACGTAGGCGAGGATCGCGGGGCCGTCGGCGATCGCCTTGGCCTCGGTCCACGGCCGGAACGCGTAGCCAAGGGTGTACATGTCCGAGTCCGACCGGATGCCCGGATACCGAAAGAGATCCCACGTGCCCCCGATGCACTCACGGGCCTCGAGGATCGCGTAGCTTTTCTCTGGGCAGTCGGTCTGCAGGTGGTACCCGGCGCCGATGCCCGAAAGGCCGGCCCCGACGATGAGCACGTCTACGTGTTCGAGCGCATCCTCGGCCGGCATCCGAGCCCGATTATCGAGGATCGCCGCCCGAGCCCGGCGACTCGGGGAGCTCCTTGGCGAGGAAGAATGCCGAGGTGGCGCCGTCGGGTGGCAGCGCCTTCGTCTCTCCGGTCCGCGCGAACCCCAGGCGCTCGTAGAACGCGGCCGCCGCCGCGGCGCGGTCGATGACGCCCAGGCGCAGCCGGAGCGCGCCGCGCTCGACTGCCCATCCTGCGATCTCGTTGACGAGGACGCGGCCGAGGCCAGTGCCCCGCGCCGAGGGTTCGACCCACATCCCCCAGAGCTGGGCCACGCCGGCGGCGCGATCGAACCAGCGAGCACCGGCCATCGCCCGCCAGTCCCCTCCGGCGTCGATGGCGACGAACACCGCGGTCTCATCGCCGACCTCGCTCTGGCGTGCGACGCCCTCCCAGTGCTCGTCGGGATGAGCGAGCTCGAGCTCGAGCGACGATGCGAAGGCGTGCGGCGCTTCCTCGAGCGCGCGCAGCCGCAGCGCACGGACGCGCGGGCCCTCGCCGGCGGCGATGCGCCGGACCTGCATGGGCGGCACGCCGAACTGAGGCGGCGCGGCAGATGCGGGCACCAGTCCCACCCTCTCGTCGAACCAGAAGTCGACCATGCCCGGCAGACCGATCGTTCTCCCCTGGGGCCGAGCCTAACCAGGCCCACACCGCAAAGTCAAGGTTGGTGGCGCTTGACTTGATACGGCGGGGGAGGGTATGGTCGGCGACATAGAGGGAGACCGATCAGTCTGTGTCTTGGGTGATCGGTAGCGGTGGTTGTGGTGGCTGGCGCCGGATTGGTGGTCTGTCCTCTGTGTCCTGTGTCCCTCGAGGAGAGGAATGGCGATGCCAATTCCGACTGAGCTTGTCGGGTCGCTTCCGCGGCCGATGAAGCTGCAAGAGGCCTACGCCGATTACGACGAAGGCAAGATCACCACCGAGGAGTTTGAGGCCGCCCAGGATGCGGCGGCGGAGGATTCGATCAAGCGGCTGGAGGAGACCGGCGAGCCATTTGTCACCGACGGCGAGAATCGCGAGTCGAGTTTCGCGACCTACAACCTCGCGGACACCCTGTCGGGCACCGGCGCCGCCGACCATCTCGCCCTGGACGGCCAGTACTTCGCCATCTTCGACGACGGTCACCACCGCCAGCTGCCGCGCATCACCGGCGGGCCCTTCCGCTACAAGCGCTACGCATCCGAGTTCGTCGAGAAGAACGTCAAGATCGCCACCAAGCCGGTCAAGCAGGCGGTCATCGCGCCGTCGATGATGATGCTCCTGTATCCGCTTGAGGGCGAGGTCGACGGCTACTCGCGCGACGAGTTCCTCGCCGACTGCGTCGACGAGTGCGAGAAGGACATCCGCCAGTGCTTCGGCGCGGGCGCCGTCCGGGTGTCGGTCGACTTCACCGAAGGTCGCCTGGCCAACAAGAACGACGCCAGGAACCCGTGGACCAACAAGAACATGCTGCAGGACTTCATCGACCTCAACAACCGGGTCTTCGACCGCTTCACAGCGGAAGAGCGCAAGAACATCGGCCTCCACACGTGCCCGGGAGGAGACTGCGACTCGGTGCACAGCCTGGAGGTCCCCTACGAGCTCCTGCTCTCGCACATGTTCGAGATCAACGCCGGCTACTTCCTCATCCAATGCGCGAGCGAGCAGGATCGCGAGAGCGTGTACCAGATGGTCGGAAAGTACAGCCGCGACGACGCGAACGGCGTGCCGCAGGTCTGCTTCATGGGCGTCATCAAGGTGGGCGACCCCACCGTGGAGACTCCCGAGCAGATCAAGAATGAGCTTCTCACCGCGGCCAAGTACATCCCGGTGGAGCGGCTCGGCGCCACCGATGACTGCGGCTTCTCGCCCTTCAGCCGCGACGTCAAGCCCGCCCACGGCTCGCCGGACTTCGCTCGCGACGTCGCGATGCAGAAGATCTCCAATCGCGTCGAGGGAGCCAGGCTCGCCTCGGAAGCGCTGGGCGTCTAAGCCGGCCCGGACTCAGGCGACAGCCTCCCAGCTCAAGTTGGGAGGCCGTCGTCAGCCGGCATGCGACCGCGGTCCTACCAGCCGCGGTCGGATTCGGTGTCCGGGGTAAATGACACCCCGCGCAGCACTTCGCCGCTGGCCGCCGCCTTGACGGTCTGGAAGCTCTCGCCGGCGGAAGGCGTCGTCGCGCCCACGTCGTCGGTGATGGCGACGACCTTGTTCGGATCCGCGCCTTGGTCTCCGCTTCCGCTCACCGTCGAGGTGACCCCCCAGATCGTCACCTTTCCGTCCCGGTAACCGCCCACGCGGCCCGTGATGTTGCGCAGGCCGTCGGTGGCGGGTGCCCAGGGGAGGCCCGTGGTCGGGTTGTTTCCGGTTGGGTATCCCGGAACCGTGTACGGCTGGCCCAGGTTGAGGCCGGACTGGAGGGTGTAGGCCAGCTGCCACGCGTTGCCGTTCAAAACCCACTTCTGCAGTCCGGAGGTGGTCTGAGCCGCGGCGGGCGTGTATGTGCCGGTGGTGGTCGAGAACGTGTTCGTCCCGTCACCCTCGTTGGACACATAGAGGGTGTGCGAGTTCGCGAACCAGAGTCCGAACGGGAAGAACGTGGTGTCGTTCTTGGCCAGCACGGTGGGGAACCCGTTGAGGACGCACATGTTGTAGGGGGTAACGCCCTGGGTCTGCAGGAGCGCGGGGTCGTAGGCGATGGGGGACGTCGGCAGTGGCGCTCCCGGGGCGGGAACGCCCGAGCCGTTCGGGCACGCCGTACCAGTGGTATCTACGAAGTACACGGTGTTGACGCCGTTGCCGCCGCTGCCCTTCGTGTAGTAGACGACGTTGTCGTGGATGGTCAGGCCGCGGAAATTGGTGTCCTTGCCGATCTTGTCGGCCTTGTCGCCGAGCTGCGTGACGTTGAAGCTCCCGACCGGCGTCGGGGTCCCCGGACTCTGCACCGCCTCCGGGGCGTATGAGGGGCTGAGGATCTGCGCGCCGGCCCCGAGGATGATCCCGTCGGGCTGGGGATTGCCGCCGTTGCCGGCGTTGCCGGAGGTGTAGAGGACGCCCGAACCGTGCTTGTCGTTGAGGATGGCGGCCCGCCCGTTGTTGCCGCTGTAAGCGTTCGTCAGGGTGAAATGGAATCGGCCCCAGCGGTCGAGCTGCGCGACCACGCGGTAGTACGCCACCGTGACGGGGTTCGTGGGATCGACGACGCCTTGCGTGTTCGAGTTCGACACGTCCAAGGCCTCGATCGGCGCGAGATACCCCATGAAGGTCACGTAGCGGCCGCTCGTCGAGAGGTTGAGCGCGATCTCGGACTTGGAGGAGAAGCTCGTGACCATCTGGTCGCTACTGGGCCCGACGCCCCACTGGGCGCTGCTGGGGACCTCGAGCGTGCTGATCCGGTGGCCCCAGGGCGTGAGCTGATCCAGGAAGATCTTCGACGTGATCCCGAAGCTACTGTCGACGGTGTCGTTGTTGAACACGAAGGGATAGGCGGCATTCGTCGTCGCCTTCACGCAATTGGCGGGCGCGCAGCCAGCCGGCAGCAGCGTGACCCCAGGGACGATGTTGTTGGGGTCGTTCTCGTAGACGCTGCGGCTGATGAGGAGGTTGCCGGGCCAGAGGAAAGTGCCGAACCCGTGATGACGATCGCCGCCGTGTTCGAACTGCCTGCTCGCAGAATGCCGGCTGGCGGCGACGGCGGGCGCACTGAGCCCGCACGTCGTCACAATCAGCGATGCGAAAAGTGCAACTAGCGCATGGTGTCGCGCCCCAACGAACATCCGTGACCGGGTAAGTCTCGTCGGCATCAGGTGTCTCCTCAACGAGCGGTAGTGACCTGCCAGAGCGGCAGGAGGCAAAGCTAACCGCCGCGAGCACCGCGGTCATGACCATCGTGTAATCGCAACCAGAGACTTCGCCCAGACGAGCGCACGGGTCCGGGGCCGCCGGCGACCCGGCGGCCCCGGGCTGCTACTTAGGAGCGAACCGTCTCCGCGGGCTGCGGGACGATCCGGATGTACGGTCGCGGTGACTCCCAGCCATCGGGATAGATCTCCTTGGCCGCCTCGTCGGATACCGAACCGGCGATGATCACGTCGTCGCCCTGCTGCCACTGCGCCGGCGTGGCCACCTTGTGCTTGGCGGTGAGCTGGAGCGAGTCGATGACGCGGAGCACCTCGTCGAAGTTCCGGCCGGTCGTCATCGGGTAGATGAGGATCAGCTTGATCTTCTTGTCGGGGCCGATCACGAAGACGTTGCGTACCGTCTGATTGTCGGCCGGAGTGCGCGAGGCGGGGTCGCCGTCGACGTCGGCCGGCAGCATTCCGTAGAGCTTCGAGACGTTGAAGTCGGCGTCGCTGATGATCGGGTAATTGGGCGCTGTGCCCTGTGTCTCTTCGATGTCGTTCGCCCACTGCTCGTGCCTATCGAGCGGGTCGACCGAGAGGCCGACGACCTTGACGCCCCGCGACTCGAATTCCGGATTGATGCTGGCCATATAGCCGAGCTCCGTGGTGCACACCGGGGTGAAGTCCTTGGGGTGCGAGAACAGCACTGCCCACGAGTCGCCGATCCAGTCGTGGAAGTTGATCCTGCCTTCCGTGGTATCGGCCTCGAAATCCGGCGCCGTATCTCCAAGCTTTAGAGCCATGCTTTCCCTCCTGGGATGATCCTGACGTTTCGGGCGCCGATCATTAAATCAAAGTATGTCTTCTTGATTGGCATTCTGAGGTTTTTGGAAGACGCAAACGGCGCGCCGCGGGAAGCCCGCTCGGCGGCGAGTCGTCAGCGCTTGCCGTCTCCTCTAACCAAGTGTAGAAAGGGCCCGCTACGCTCTCGCTGCGCCCAGAACGGCTCCGCCAAGAGCTCGCTCTTGCCGATCCCGGGGGCGCCCTCGACCATCAGCACCGACCCCGACCCGCCGCTAGCCGCATCGAACAGGCTCTCGATCCGTTGGAGCTCGGCCGCGCGCTCGAGTAGCTCCCCAGGCGCGGCCTGTCCAGAGTCGCTCACCACGACGCGGATCCCTGCTGCTCCACCCGTCGAACGATACGCGTCCCCGCTCCGGCAGCCGGGGTCAGGGGCGCACAAGCAGAGCTTGAGACCTCAGATCGGCGATCGTCGGGTAGCCATCGACGGCGATGAGCAGGTCCGCCTCGGCTAGCAGCGCCCGCAGCACATGGACGATCCCGTCCTCGCCGCCCAGCGCCAGCCCGTAGGCGTAGGGCCGCCCGATGGCGACCGCGCGCGCCCCGAGCGCCAGCGCCTTGACGATGTGCTCCCCGCCGCGAACGCCCGAATCGAAGACGACGGGGGTGTCTCCCGCCGCCGCCACCACGTTCGCCAGGAGGTCGATGGCGGCGACTCCGCCGTTGGCCTGGCGGCCACCGTGGTTTGAGCAATAGATGCCATCGACGCCGCCGTCGATCGCCCGGCGAGCATCGTCGGGATGGCAGATCCCCTTGAGGATCAGGGGGAGCTTGGTCAGCGACCGGAGCCACGGCAGGTCGTCCCAGCTCAGGCTGGGATCGCCGAAGGTCAGCGCCCACATGAGCGCGGCGGCTCGCGGGTCATCCTCGGGCGCCTTCTCGAGCTTGGCCCGGAACAGCGGATCGCTGAAGTAGTTGGCCAGGCAGTGCCCGCGCAGCTGCGGGAAGTTGCCGAAAGCGAGGTCGCGCGGGCGCCAGCCCGGCGTCCACGTGTCGAGGGTAACGACAATGCCCTTGAAGCCGGCGGCCTCCGCGCGCGACACGAACGACTCGGCGAGCACGTGGTCGTTCGGCGTGTAGAGCTGGAAGAACCCAGGTGTGTCGCCGAACTGTGCGGCCACATCCTCCATCGGGTCCACCGTTAGGGTGGAGGCGACCATGGGCACCCCCGTCCTGGCTGCGGCGCGGGCGGTTGCCAGGTCACCGTGACCGTCCTGCGCGCACAGGCCGATGACGCCGATCGGCGCCATGAGCAGCGGCGAGGGCACCGACAGGCCGAAGAGATCGACGCTGAGGTCTCGGTCGCGGGCGGGGACGAGCATCCGGGGGATCAGGCCATAGCGGTCGAAGGCGGCGATGTTGGCGCGCTGGGTGTACTCGTTGCCGGCACCGCCGGCGACATAGGACCAGAGGTCGGGCGCCAGCGCCGTCTCGGCGCGGCGCTCGAGTTCCGCGCAGGTCAGCGGCAGATCCTCGCGTACCCCGGCGAGCCCCGCAGATAGATCTCGAGCTGGAAATCCCCGAAGTTCGCCACGGCACGCAGCTTATGCGCTCCGCGTGGCAACACACCGTCCCCGCGTGTACCCTGTGCACGAGCGATTCGCGGCGCGCGGTGTCCGACTCGAGCCGGGGATTGCCGTCCAGCACAGCGGAACGAGTTAAGTGGTCACACGACTGGCCGCCGGATCCCTGGTCCGTGGTAGATGGGTCCTTCGACCCGGGGTCGATTATGCTCGGATTGCCGCTCGCCTATGCGGATCAGAGATCTCTAGCAAGTGCCCGTCCCGGCGGAGGTTGGAGCGAAGAGGGTGGACGTGGTCGGGCTCGCCGGCCGCGCGCTGCGGTCAGGGCGCGCGGCCGTCGAGCCACACGTCTGCCGGGAGCGCTGACACGGGCCCGCCCGCGATGCTGAGCTACGCCGAACAGGCAATCGAGACCATGGCCGCCGAGGGTGCGCGCTTTGACCAGATCGAGGAGCGCATCGACGAACTGCCCTCGACGGCGAGCAGCGAAGCGCGCTGTGGCTGCTCGCATGGGTCACCGCGACCAACCCGGCTACGCGCAGGCGCATCGTCCTCGACAACCGCTCCGGAGGTTGACGCAGGCCCAGGTCCGCGACGGTTTACTGTCGTGGGGCAATGTCCGTGCACACTGATCCGTCGTCGGTCGAACCCGACGCCGAGGCGCACGCGCGGCGTCCGGCGATAGTCGTCGTCGACGACGAGCCCGCGGTGTTGGCCGCGGTGTCGCGCGATCTGCGACGTGGCTTCGGCGAGCGGTTCCGCGTCCTCCGCTCGGCCTCGGGGACCGAGGCGCTCGGGGTTCTGCGCGAGCTGCGGACCCGGGGCGACCAGGTGGCGATGTTGATCGCCGACCAGCGGATGCCGGGCATGCCCGGCACCCAATACCTGGTCGAGGCTCGCAAGCTCGTCCCCGATGCCAAGCGCGTGCTCCTGACCGCATACGCCGACACCGAGGCGGCGATCGCGGCCATCAACGAGGTGGCGCTCGACTACTACCTGCTCAAGCCATGGGACCCGCCCGAGGAGCAGCTGTATCCGGTGGTAGAGGATCTGCTCACGACCTGGGAGGCCGGAGCGGCGCTCACTACCGGTGGGGTCCGGGTGATCGGGCACCGGTTCTCCAAGGAATCGCACGACCTCCGGGACTTTCTGGCCCGCAATCGCGTGCCGGCGCGGTGGTTCGACGTCGAGCGCGACGGCGAGGCGCGCGAGCTGCTGGCCATTGCCGGAGTGGCCGATGACCGGCTGCCGGTGGCGCTGCTGGTCGACGGCTCGGTGCTCGAGCGCCCCACCGTGCTGGAGCTGGCCGAGCGTCTCGGGGTCACCAGCACTCCGGCCCAGGAGCACTACGACGTCGTGGTCGTGGGCGGCGGCCCGGCGGGGCTGGCCGCGGCGGTCTACGGCGCCTCGGAGGGGCTGAAGACGGTGATGGTCGAGCGCGA
>JALYZL010000244.1 GCA_030948875.1 Actinomycetota bacterium | reverse complement strand
CCCGCCGGGCTGCTCACGGCCCGCGGCGCGCGGCACGTCGTCATCGCGGTGCTCGGTCAGGACGCGCTCGAGGAGCTCGTCCGCCACGACCTCGAGGCGGTCGCGCGCGAGCTGGGGTGACGTCGCGCGGCGGCGTGACGTCGCGCGGCGGCGTGACGTCGCGCGGCGGCCGGCAGGCCCCGGCGGCCGGTGTCGTCACGGGCGCGTGACAACGGCGCTACGCGCTTGACTCGGCGCCAGGGCCGTTGTTCTTTTCGGACGTTCTGCGTCCGGAAAGACCACACCCTCCGCGACCAGCCGGAAAACCGTCACGGGCGGGTGACAGCGGAGGCACGCCTTCGGGCACAGGCCGGGCGCGCCCCAATCGGCACGGCGCCCCAATCGGCACGGCGTCCCAATCGGCCCGGCGCCAAAACGCCCGGCGCCAAAACGCGCCTGCACCTCAGGCCGCCGCTCCAGGTCCATACGCCATGAACTCCACGAGGTGCCCACCGGGGTCGTGGACGTAGGCGCGCGGCGAGCCCCAGTGCTCGCGCCGCCGGTCGACGTCGTGGCCGGCGGACTGCAGCGAGTGCACCGTGGCCTCGAAGTCGTCGACGACGACGGCGATGTGGCCGCGCTCGGGTCGGGGTTCGGTGGCGAGCAGGAGATGGACCTGGGTCCCCCCTTGCTCGAGCCATACGGCGCGGCCGACGAGCGAGGCGGGGACGGGGACCTCGGCGAAGCCGAGGAGAGCGTAGAAAGCGAGAGAGGAAGAGATATCGGAGGGCTGAACCTCGCGTGCCACGTGCTGGATCAAGGTAGGAGTCCCGAAAATTGCGGTAATTTGGTGGATAACGGCCAGCAGGGACGTACGCCATCTGGCAACAATGGCCGTGGTTACCGGCTTTAGGACACATAAAACGTCCGTCAGCCTTGTTAGCGTCGAATCTTCAAAGATCTCGAATAGGGAGGGACAAGTGACGAAATCTGAATTCGTCGACCAGGTCGCAGCCAGGTCTGGGTTGAGTAAGAAGGATGCCGGAGACGCCGTGGACGCGGTCCTGGAGACCGTGGAGGACGCGCTCAAGCGCGGCAGCGATGTCGTCTTCTCGGGCTTTGGCAAGTTCAGCGTCTCCAGCCGGAGCGCGCGGGAGGGACGCAACCCCGCGACGGGAAAGAAGATTCAGATCGCCGCGTCAAAGGTCCCGAAGTTCACCGCCGGCGCGGCGCTCAAGAAGGCAGTCAAGTAGCCGCGCCCACCGACATCTCCGACGCGCGCGCGGCCTCAGTGACTGCGGCTCCACCGCACTCGAACACGTCGCGAACCGAAAACTTCGGCGACCGACTCGCCCGCCTCGTCGCGGCGCGCGCCTCGCAGATCGTCCTCGGGCTGGATCCCGATCCAGCCCACCTGTGGCCCGAGGCGCTCGGCGCGGCGGGACCGCCGGGCCCCCCGCCTGCGGAACGGGCGGCGCGGACGGTCGCCGTCCATTGCCAGCTTGCGATCGACGCGGTGGCCGAGCAGTGCGTCGCCGTCAAGCTCCAGGTGGCGTGCTTCGAGCGTCTCGGAGCGCCAGGGTGGGCGACGCTCGAATCGGTCGCTCAGCACGGGCGAGCGGCCGGGCTCTTGGTCATCGCGGATGCCAAGCGTGGCGACATCGGCGTCACCGCAGAAGCCTACGCGCAGGCCTTCCTCGGCGAGACGGCGACCCCGTTCGGCGCCGTACCGGGTCTGGACGCGGACGCGCTGACGGTCAACCCGCTGCTAGGCATCGATTCGCTCGAGCCGTTCGTGACCACAGCGCGGGGCTGCGGCGCCGGGTTGCTCGTCCTCGTCCGGACCTCGAACCCGGGCGCCGCCGACCTCCAGGAGCTGGCGCTCGCGGACGGGGCGACGGTGAGCGACAGCCTCGCGGACATCGTCGATCGGCTCGGCGCGCCGGGAATCGGCGCCGCCGGGCTCTCCGACGTGGGCGCCGTCGTCGGGGCGACCGCGCCCGGGCGCCTCGAGGCGCTGCGCGCCCGCATGCCCCGGGCGATCTTCCTCCTCCCGGGCGTGGGGGGG
>JALYZL010000242.1 GCA_030948875.1 Actinomycetota bacterium | reverse complement strand
CCGCGCGAGGCGCGCGAGGTCGCCGCGCTGTGGCGCTGGCGCGAGAGGACCTCGCCAGGGGTCACCGCCCAGCGCGGGGGGAAGGTGAGCGAGGACATCGTCGTCCCGCTCGACCGCTTACTCGAGGGGATCGAGGCGACGGTCGAGATCGGCCGCCGACACGGCCTGGCGGCCTGCAGCTGGGGGCACGCGGGCGAGGGGAACCTGCATTCGACCTTCCTCATCTCTCCGGAGGACCCCGACGAGCTCGAGCGCGCCGAGCGCGCCGCCGAGGAGCTGTTCGCGCTCGCCGGAGAGCTCGGCGGCTCGGTGTCGGGCGAGCATGGGCTCGGGTGGGTCAAGCGCGGTGCGCTCGAGCGTCAGTGGGGACCCGCAGCACTCGGGCTCCACGAGCAGGTCAAGGGCGTCTTCGACCCCAAGGGGCTGCTCAATCCGGGGAAGAAGCTGGCGCGCGGCACCTAACAGTTCCCTAAAGGTGACTCCGGCCCAGCCTCGCGCCCAGCGGTTAGAGTTGCCGAAGTGCCCGCGTTTGGGGCGCTGGCAACTGGAGAATGGAGCAGATATGACGGAGCGTGCGCGTCTGGTCGGTGCGTCTGCGATTGGCCTTGCCCTGGTGCTCGTGCTCGCCGCCTGCGGCAGCAGCAGCACGACCACGTCAAGCTCGACCGGGACGACGCCGACCGGCGCAGTCAAGCAGGGTGGAACGATCAAGATCGGGACCGTCGGGCCTGACTCCTACGATCCGCAGGAGTACCAGACCGTTCAGGCCGACTCCGCGATGCATCTCGTCTACGAAGGCCTGCTCGCGTTCAAGGACGCCACCGGGCAGGCAAGCACCGAGCTGGTGCCGGCCCTGGCCGACAGCATCCCTACGCCGACCAACGGCGGAAAGACCTACACCTTCCACATCCGGACCGGGTTGCACTACTCCGACGGCGAGCCGGTGGTGGCGAGCGACGTGGTCAACATGGTCAAGCGCAACCTCTTCCTCGGCGGCCCGTTCTCCTCGTTCTTTGACGACATCGTCGGCGCCACCAAGTACCAGGCAGCGAAGAAGACGGGCGCGCCGCTGTCGGGCATGATTGCCGACGACAAGACGGGAACGCTGACGATCAACCTGATGACGCCGGACACCCGCGTGCTCTACGCGTTCGCGATCGGCGAATCCGGAGTCGGTCCCAAGAGCAAGGCGCTGTTCAAGAACATGACCGGGAGCCCGTTCCCCGGTGACGGCCCCTACACGCTCAAGGTCGTGAGCCCCTCGCCGACGAACGGCGAGTTCATCCTCACCAAGAACCCCAAGTTCGACATCCCGACGGTCGCGAAAGGCAATCTCGATCAGATCATTGGCGTGGTCTCGACCAACGTCAACACGATGACCGAGAACGTGATCAACGGGCAGCTTGACTACATGACCGAGGACCCGGTGGGTGACCTGCTTCCGCAGGTGGAGGCGAAGTACAAGGATCGCTTCCTGATCGGGGCCGGCTACCCGAACACGTACTACTTCTTCATGAACTCGACGCTGCCGCCGTTCAACAAGCTCGCGGCACGGCAGGCCGTCAACTATGCGATCGACAGCCGCGCGCTGCAGCGAATCTTTGGCGGGCGCCTACACCCGACCTGCAACCTGCTGCCTCCGGCCATGATCGGCTACTCGCCGATCACGCCCTGTCCGTGGGGGGACCCCAACGGGCCGGGCGACATCGCCAAGGCCACGGCACTGGTGAAGTCGGCGGGATTGACGGGAACCCCGGTCACGGTGTGGACGAACAGCAAGGACCCACGGCCGGCGATCGGCGACTACCTGCGTTCGACGCTCGACCAGATCGGCTTCAAGGCGTCGACGAAGACGGTGAATCAGACCGTGTACTTCTCGACGATCGGGGACCCGAAGAGCAAGGCCCAGATCGGATTCGACGACTGGTTCCAGGACTTCCCGCATCCCGGTGACTTCTTCGGCAACCTGCTGACCACCGCAGCCGCGAAGTCCCTGCCGTCGTTCAACGACGGCTTCGTCAGCGACCCGTCCGTCGATAGCCAGGTCAACCAGCTCGACGCCCAGCCGGCGGCGAGCGTGGCGTCCGGGTGGGCGGCGCTCGACAAGTACGTCAACGATCCGCAGCACGCCTACGTTGCGCCGTTCGGCAACGAGGAGGACACGGCGTTCTACTCGACCCGCATGAACGTCAGCCAGTGCTCGGGCTATCCGCACCTGGCACACCGCGTGGACTGGTTGTTGCTCTGCCTGAAGTAGCCGTCGCTGGCTCGGCGGGAGGATGCACCGGCACCCTCCCGCCGAGCATATAATCGCCCGCTGTGGCCTTTGAGCCCGCACCCGTCGTACCTGTCGAGGGGACGGGGTTCGAGGCCGTTGCCGAGCGAGAGCACGCTGTCGGAATCGGTCCGTGGCAGCTGGCGGCCCGTCGCCTGCGCCGGAACAAGGTCGCGCTCGCCTTCGCCCTGGTCTTCGTGGTGCTCGTGGGGACGGCGCTCGCGGCTCCGATCTGGGCGCACGACGTCGCCCATACCGACCCGGGCGCCAATCATCTGACGGAGACGATCAAGGAGGGCAAAAGCTCGGTGAATGTCGTCGCCTTCAACGGCATCCCGGTCGGCCCGCAGTGGTTCAAGGCGGGCGGTAAGTTCTTCCTTGGCGCCGACGGCAATGGGCGCGACATCATGGTGCGGCTCCTCTACGGTGCGCGCACCTCGCTCGAGATCGGGGTCAGTGCGGCGCTCATCACGACGATCCTGGCGGTCATCACGGCGCTCTTGTCCGGCTACCTGGGCGGCATCGTCGACACCATCATCACCCGCGCGATGGACGTCGTGTGGGCGTTCCCGGTCGTCATCCTCGGAGTCGCCCTTGGTACCGCGCTCTCGGTCGGCGGTCTGGCGCTCGGGCCGATCACGATCCATAGCGGGTCGCTGGCGATCCCGATCGGGATCATCGGCTTCGTGTACGTGCCGTACATGGCGCGCCCACTGCGCGGGCAGATCCTCTCGCTGCGCGAGAAGGAGTTCATCGAGGCGGCCCGCGCTCAGGGCATGGGTCAGCTCCGGATCATGTTCTCGGAGATCCTCCCCAACCTCGCTTCGACGATCGTCGTCTTCTTTCCGCTGGCGATCGCCAACGCGATCCTCCTCGAGGCCTACCTGTCGTTCCTCGGCGCTGGCGTCCAGGCGCCGACGCCTTCGTGGGGCGAGATGATCGCCGAGGGCATCAACCGGATCACCACCGCCCCGCACCTGACGATCGTGCCCGGGCTCATGCTCGTCTTGACCGTGCTTTCACTGAATATCTTCGGCGACGGTGTGCGCGACGCGCTGGACCCCCGTGCCAAGGTGCGGATGGAGCTGTAGATGGTCCGCTTCATCGTCAGGCGCCTGCTCGGAATGCTCGCCGTCCTCTTCGCGATCTCAGTGGTGACGTTCACGATCTTCAACGTGATCCCCAACGGCGACCCCGCGGTGCGGCTTGCCGCCCACAGCACGACCCCCGCGACGATTGCGGCGATCCGCCGCCAGTATGGGTTCGACAAGCCGGTATACGTCCAGTATCTGCGCACGATGGAGAAGATCTTCAACGGGAGCCTGATCTCGTACGCCACCCAGACCAACGTCGACACCGAGATCGGACACGACCTGGAGCCGACGATCTCCTTGGCGGTGGGGGCCGCGCTGCTGTGGATGTTCTTCGCCATGTGCCTCGGCCTGTACACGGCGCTGAAGGCGGGCAAGTTCTCGGACCGATTCCTGACCGTGCTCGCGCTGGTGGGGATCTCGATGCCGGTGTTCTGGGTCGGCGCGCTGATGAGCTACTACCTCGGCTTCAAGGCGGGGATCTTCCCCAACGGCGGCTACACGCATATCGCCCACAACCCGATCCAGTGGGTATGGCATCTGATCCTGCCGTGGACGGCGCTATCGATTCTGTACGTGGGGGTCTATTCGCGTCTCCTGCGCTCGAACATCCTCGACACGATCAACGAGGACTTCGTGCGCACCGCGCGCGCGAAGGGGCTCTCGGAGCGCAGGGTCCTGATCAAGCACGTACTGCGCAACTCGTTGATCCCGGTGATCTCGCTCTGGGGGCTCGACTTCGGCGCCGTCATCGGCGGCGGCGCGATCGTCACCGAGTCGGTGTTCAACCTCGGCGGCGTCGGCCAGTACGCGGCCAACTCGATCCAGTCGCTCGACGTGCCACCGGTGATGGCGCTGACGATCTTCATTGCCTTCTTCGTGGTGTTGTTCAACACGATCGCGGACATCCTGTACGCCTACCTCGACCCCAGGATCCGGCTCGCGTGAGCCCGCTGCTCGAGGTCCAGGATCTGGGCGTCTCGTTCGCCACCGAAGACGGGACCGTCCGGGCCGTCGACGGGGTCTCGTTTATCCTCGCGCCGGGGGACATCCTCGCCATCGTCGGCGAGTCGGGCTCGGGCAAATCCGTGAGCGTGATGACGCTGATGGGTCTCACGCGTGGGGTAAACGCCCGCTTCGAGGGCTCCGCGCAGTTCGCCGGCACAGATCTCATCACCGCGAGCGAGGAGGAGATGCAGCGCGTGCGCGGCGCTCAGATCGCGATGGTCTTCCAGGACCCCATGTCTTCGCTCGACCCTGTCTACCGGATCGGCGCGCAGATCGTGGAGCAGATCCTCGCGCACGAGAACGTCTCGAAGTTCGAGGCCCGGGACCGGACGATCGCGCTGCTCGACCAGGTCGGGATCCCGCGCGCGGCAGAGCGCGTCGACGCCTACCCGCACGAGCTCTCGGGCGGGATGCGCCAGCGCGTGATGATCGCAATGGCGCTCTCGTGCGACCCGCGCATCCTCATCGCCGACGAGCCCACGACGGCGCTCGACGTGACGATCCAGGCGCAGATCCTCGAGCGCATCAAAGATCTGCGCGCCCGCACCAACACCGCGGTCATCCTCGTCACCCACGACCTCGGCGTCGTAGCCGACGTCGCCGATCGCATCGCCGTGATGTACGCCGGGCGGATCGTCGAGCAGGGAACGGTCGACGAGATCTTCTACGACCCTCAGCATCCCTACACCTGGGGCCTCCTCGGATCGATCACGCGCCTGGATCGTGAGCGCCCGCGCCGCCTGCCCTCGATCCCCGGCGCGCCCCCGTCGCTGCTCGACCCGCCGCGGGGATGCCACTTCCGGCCGCGCTGCCCGCACGAGTTCGATCGCTGCCAGGAGGTGCCTCGCCTCGAGGCACGCCTCCCGGACGCGCCCGAGCACCTGGATCGCTGCTGGCTGCCGGTCGAGGAGAAGCGGGGGCGCCGGGAGGTGGTGCCCGGCCAGATCGGCCTCGCGCGCCTGGAGGAGGCACCGGCGTGAGTACCGCCGCGCAGTCGGACGGAACGCTCGTCTCCATCGACCACCTAAAGCTCTACTTTCCGATCCGGGAGGGGATCATCTTTCGGCGCGAAATCGGTCGAGTGCACGCCGTCGACGACGTCACGCTGCGGCTGCGGTCAGGACAGACGCTCGGGCTGGTGGGCGAGTCCGGGTGCGGCAAGACGACGCTCGCGCGCTGCGTCGTGCGGCTGCTGGACCCGAGCGACGGCCATGTCGAGTTCGAGGGCCGCGACATCACGCACGCGAGCAGCCGCAGATTGCGCCCGCTGCGCGGCAATATGCAGATCGTCTTCCAGGACCCTTACGCGTCGCTCAATCCCCGCAAGCGCGTCGGGCAGATCGTCGGCACGCCGATGGCCCTTCACGGCATCCCAAAGAACGAGATCGCGGGCCGGGTGCGCGACCTCCTCGCCCGCGTCGGGCTCTCCCCGGAGCATGTCAACCGCTTCCCGCACGAGTTCTCGGGCGGCCAGCGCCAGCGCGTGGGCATCGCCCGCGCGCTCGCGCTCGAGCCACGTCTGATCGTGCTGGACGAGCCGGTGTCGGCGCTCGACGTGTCCATTCAGGCGCAGATCGTCAACCTGCTCGACGACCTCCAGGACGACTTCGGTCTCACCTATCTGTTTGTCGCCCACGACCTGAGCGTCGTGCGCCACATCTCGGACTCGATCGCGGTCATGTATCTCGGCAAGATCATGGAGCTCTCACCCGCCGAGGAGCTCTACGCGAAGCCGATCCATCCCTACACGAGCGCCCTGCTCGGGGCGATCCCGATCCCCGATCCGAAGGAGAACCGCAAACGCAAGCGGACCCCGCTCGAGGGAGAGCCGCCGAGCCCGATCCACCCGCCCTCGGGATGCCGGTTCCACCCCCGCTGCCCGCACGCGACCGATGTCTGCCGCACGGTCGAACCGCCCCTTACCGAGTACGCGGGCGGTCATCTCGCCGCCTGTCACCATCCGCGCAACGTCACCGCCGCCGAGATCGCCTCGGCGACGCGCTCGGACACGAGCCCGTTGAGCGCCGGGCCCGATCTGCCCGAGCGCGCCGAGGTGACCGCGCCGGGCGTCCCGTAGCTCTCTAGAGCGGGAGCGCTTGCACGCCGGCCTCGAGGTCGAGGAGCAGGCGCTTGCGCTCGAGGCCGCCGCCGTAGCCGGTCAGGCTCCCGTCGGCGCCAATCACCCGGTGGCAGGGGACGATCACGGCGATGGGATTGCGGCCGTTGGCTGCGCCCACGGCGCGCGGGGCGCCGGGATGGCCGATGCGCGAGGCGAGCGCGCCGTAGCTCACGGTCTCGCCGTAGGGGACGTCGAGCAGGGCTCGCCACACGGCGAGCTCGAAGGGGCTGCCGGCCGGGGCCAGCTCGACCTCGAAGCGGCGGCGGCGCCCGTGGAAGTACTCGTCGAGCTGCGCGCGCACCGGCGCGAACGCCTCCTCGCTCCGTGCCCACCCCGCTGGTAGTGCGATCGGGTGGCGCCCGCCCTGCATGCTCAGGAGCTCGAGCTTGTCTTCCTCACCGGCGAGGAGCAGCTCGCCGATCGGGCTCTCCACGCTGCAGTAGAGCATCGTCAGGCCACCGCCCACAGGTGCTGCACGGCGTAGGCGCGGTAGGGCCGCCACTGCTCGGCGAGCGCCGCGGCCGCGAACGGACGCCCGTCGCGCCCGAGCGCCTCGAGCCCGCGCCGCACCCCGAGGTCGGTGGGGAGGAAGGCGTCGGCGTCCCCGAGTGCTCGCATCGCGATGTAAGCCACCGTCCACGGGCCGATCCCGGGGAGCGCGAGCAGCGTGCGCTCGGTGTCGACGCGGTTTGCGCTCCCTGGGAGCGCGAGCAGCGTGCGCTCGGTGTCGCCCCGGCCCGCGCTCGGGTGAAGCGCGAGCTCGTGGCGGGCCAGGGCGCCGGCGAGTCCGAGCAGCGC
>JALYZL010000227.1 GCA_030948875.1 Actinomycetota bacterium | reverse complement strand
GCCCTGGCCTGACCGTCCTCGCCACGAGCAGAGAGCCGCTCGGGATCGCGGGGGAGGCGGTCTGGCAGGTGCCGCCGCTCTCGGTGCCCGACGTGACCGAGCTCGCGATGGAGCCGAACGTACTCATGTCCTACGGAGCGGTCCGCCTGTTCGTCGAGCGCGCGGCCCGGGTGCAGCCCCACTTCGTCCTGAGCGCCTACGTGGCGCCGTCGGTGGCGGAGATCTGCCGGCGGCTGGACGGGATTCCCTTGGCGATCGAGCTCGCCGCCGCTCGTATGGAGATCCTCACGCCGGCGGAGATCCTGCGGCGCCTCGACGACCGTTTTGGCCTGCTTTCGAAGCCCAGCGACGTAACGTTGTCGCATCACCAGACCCTGCACGGGGCGCTGGACTGGAGCTACGAGCTGCTCTCGGCGGCCGAGCGTGCGCTGCTGCGGCGCGTATCGGTGTTCGTGGGGGGCTTTGAGCTCGAGGCGGCGGAGACCGTCTGCGCGGGCGGGGAGGTCGAGGCACGCGACGTGCGGCGGCTGCTCACCGTGCTCGTGGCGAAATCGCTGGTGACCACCGAGTCCGCCGATCCATCCGGTCGTCACGGACTCTTGGAGACGATCGGGGCCTACGCGAGCGAAAGGCTCGAGGAGGCCGGTGAACCGGCGACGTTCAGAGAGGCTCACGCCCGCTATCAATTGCTGCTCGCAGAGGCGGCCGAGCCCGAGCTTACGGGGCCGGACCAGGCGCGTTGGCTCGATCGACTCGAGACAGAACGAGACAATCTCCGTCGAGCGGTCGAGTGGGCCCTCGGCCGCGGGCACGGCGAGTGGGCACTGCGCCTGACAGGAGCACTCGTGTTGTTCTGGCGTGTGCGCTGTCACTTTACCGACGGCAGAGATCTGCTTGAGGTGGCGCTCTCGGCAAGCGGAGGCGAGCCGGCCGCGCTGCGAGCCAAGGTGCGGTGGGGTGTCGGGTTCATGACGCTGATGACCGGGGATGCAGCGGGCGCGCTGGACTCCCTTGAGCACAGCCTCGCCGTGTTTCGCGAGCATGGCGATCTCAGAGCCTGTGCTCGGGCGCTCCTCGTACTGGGCAATTGCAAGCAGGTGGGTACAGACGGGAGTGTCTTGCCGCTGCTGCGCGAGAGCGCCGCGATGGCTCGCGAAGCAGACGACCGCTGGTGCCTCGCCCACGCCCTCGCGATCGCCGGGTTCGAAAACGAGCACCTCGGCGAGTGGTCCTCTGCTCGTGCTCTGTTTGAGGAGAGCCTCGTGGTCGCTCGCGAGGCGCAAGACAATCAGGGTCTTCGCATCGGGCTTCTGGGGCTGGGTGCGATGGCACGGCATCAAGGCGAATATGAGTGGGCTGCGAGATTGTTTGACGAGGCGCTCGCGGTCGCCCGCGAGCTCGGTGACGAGTACTGCGAGGCCGAAGCGCTGCTAGGCCTCGGGTGGGTGGCTCTTGATCGCGGGGACCTCGCTCAAGCGCGCGAGCGACTCGAGCGGGGCCATCGGCTGAGTGCGCAGATCGCTCCGCCGGGCACCGTTCTGATG
Organism: Actinomycetota bacterium; assembly: GCA_030948875.1. Lineage (GTDB taxonomy): Bacteria > Actinomycetota > Thermoleophilia > Solirubrobacterales > Solirubrobacteraceae > Palsa-465. The sequence continues at coordinate 1,715 of JALYZL010000227.1, read as the reverse complement.
ACTCTCCTTCTCCTAGGCAGAGTCGCTCACATGGCCGGTGATCGTCCCGGCGCCAGGCGACGCTTCAAGGAAGCGCTAACGCTGGCCCGCGACGGTATACCGCTCTCCACCCACGCGCTCGAGTGGATGGCAGATCTGGCAGTGGAGGACGGGGACCGCGCAGGTGGCCGCCGCCTGTTGGAGGAGGCCCTCGCCCGGGCGCAGGGGCTGGGCCACAAGGAGCTCACCTCTCTGGCGCTCCACGGCCTGGGTCGTCTGGCGCGGGACAACGGAGACGTCAGAGCGGCCACGGCGCTGCACAAACAGGCTCTCGAGTTCCAGCGTCAGATCGGCGCGGCACCATCAATCGTCGGGTCCATCGAAGCCCTGGGCGGACTGGCCGCCACCAACGGCCGTCACGACCACGCCGCCAAGCTGATCGGTGCGGCGGAGGCGCTGCGTGAGGAGAACGGCTACGCCCGGTTCCCGTGGGAGTCTGCCGGCCACACCGCCGACCTCGTACAACTCCGGTGTTCTCTCTCGCGGGAGGCGCTCGACGCTGCCTTCGCTCAGGGCGCAGCGCTGTCGATCGAGCAGGCGGCGACGGAGGCCGGAAACGACTGTGGCCGGTTGGCGGGACCCGCCAGCGGGTGGCCGAGCCTGACCGAGGTCCAGCAGCAGGTAGCGATGTTGGCGGCCGAAGGACTGACGAACGCGCAGATCGCCGCGCGCCGTTCTGTCACGGTCGGCACCGTCAAGAAACACCTGTCGCAGGTCTTCTTTAAGCTCGGCGTGCAGCGACGCTCCGAGGTTGCTCGCGAGGTCTGGCGCAAAGAGCATCAGGCGTAGTCGAAGGAGAACCCCTCAAGATTGGCCTTAAGGCCCATGGGCTTTCTTGTGTAGACCCCATACGATGGCCGGGCTGACGCCCAGACGCGCCAGGGTCGGTTGGTTTACACAAGGAGAGAGACGTGCATCTGATTCCCGCGCTGCGGCGCGCTCGTTCGCTACGGTGCGCCAGCCGAGGCTCGGCTAGGTGGTGCCTCCTCGCCGCCACGACGGCCGTCGCGGTGGTCGGCAGCCCCGCAGCCCTCGCGAGCGCAGCCTCGTTGTCGTGGTCTGGTCAGATCGCGCTTGACGTCACCGGCTCCGAACAAGGGTTGTTGGGACTGGCGTGCCCGTCGGCGAGCCAATGCGCTGCCGTCGACGGAGTTGGGCAGCTGGTGACGTTCAACCCGGTCTCGCCAGGCGGCGCGAACTCTACGACCGTCGACCCCGACGCCCACCTCGTCGCCGTGGCGTGCCCGTCGGTGAGCCAGTGCACCGCAACCGAGCAGGTCGGAAACGTCAGCGCCGCCGGGCGTCAGGTGACGTTTAACCCCTCCGCCCCAGGGCGGCCGACTCCCGTCGTCCTAGTCCGAGACGCTGACCTCGCCGGGCTGGCGTGCCCGTCGGTGAACCGGTGCGTCGCCGGCGACTCCTCGGGACGAATTCTCACATTCGACCCGAGCAGCACTGGCGACCCGACCGTCACCGCGAGTGGCCTCGACAGTGGCATCCGCGCCGTGGCTTGCTCGTCGATCAGCCAGTGCACAGCCGTCGGCTACGAGCGGCAGGTGACGTTTGACCCGACCAATCCGGGTACCCCGTCCGCGGTCACCATCGACCCCGGAAGGTTCCTGTTTGGCCTCGCGTGCCCGTCGGTTAGCCAGTGCACGGCCGTCGATGGTTTTGGC
>JALYZL010000208.1 GCA_030948875.1 Actinomycetota bacterium | reverse complement strand
TTTCGGCGCTACGCCCATGTGACCCATCGTGCCGCCGCGCGCCGCGCCCGCACGGTGCTCTGCGTCTCCCACGCCACCGCCGCCGACGTGCAAGCCCGCTGGGGCGTCCGCCCGGAGCGGATCGTTGTCGCCCCCCACGGCCCCGGCCAGGACCTACGGACGGCCTCGGCGCCACAAGCGGCCCTGCCGGCGGGCTACTTCCTCTACGTCGGCGACGACGAGCCACGCAAGAACGTCCGCGGCCTGCTCGCGGCCTACCGGGTCTACCGCGACCGCCAATTGGCTCCGCTCGATCTCGTGCTCGCCGGGTCGGCGAGCGCGGCCGACCCCGGGGTGCAGGTCGAGCACCGGCCGGACGGCGCCCGCCTCGCGGCCCTCTACACGGGCGCGGCCGCGCTCGTCCATTGCTCGCTCCACGAGGGGTTCGGCATGACTTTGGTCGAGGCAATGGCGGCAGGGGCACCGGTGCTGGCCGCCGGGACGCCCGCCGTCCTCGAGGTGTGCGGCGACGCGGCCCGCTACGCCGACCCCGGCGAGCCGAGCGCATTCGCGGCGGCGATGGCCGAGATCGCCGCCGATGCGTCGCTCCGGCGCGAACTGGCCGAGCGCGGGCGCCGCCGCGCGGCGGAGTTCTCGTGGACTGACTCGGCGCGCATCCATCTGGGCGCATACTCTCTCGCGTTGTGAAGATCGCCATTCTCGGAACCCGCGGTATTCCCGCCTCCTACTCGGGCTTCGAGACGGCCGTCGAGCAGCTGACCTCGCGACTGACCGCGCGCGGACATGAGGTGATCGTCTACTGCCGTCCTCATGTCGTCGACCGCCGGCTGCGAACGTACAAGGGGGCGCGCCTCGTGCACTTGCGCACGGTCCAGAACAAGTACCTCGACACCTTCGTGCACACCTTCCTGTCGGCCCTGCACGCGGCCCGCGTGACCAGGCCCGACGCCGCTCTCTACTTCATCGGAGGCAATTCCCCGCTCTGCCTGATCACGCGCTGGGCCTCCATCCCCACCGTGATCAACGTCGACGGGCTCGACTCCGATCGGCGCAAGTGGCCCGCGCTCGCCAAGGCATATCTGCGTTTCGCGGAGCGCACCGCGCCGCGCTGGGCCGACCAGGCGATTACCGACTCGCACACGGTGGCCGACATCTTCGAGTCGCGCTACGGCGAGCGGATCGGTGTGGTCCCCTACGGCGTCGAGGACCCCGGCCACCACGGAACCGAGATGCTCGAGCGCCTCGGCCTCGAGCCGCGACGCTACATCCTCTTCGTCGGCCGCCTCGAGCCCGAGAACAATCCTCACCTCCTCGTCGAGGCCTTCGCCCGGATCGGAGCCACGCAGGCTCGCGGGATGAAGCTCGTGGTCGTTGGCGGCGCTCCCTACGCCTCGGACTACATCCGCCAGGTGATGCGCGCGGCCGATCCGCGCGTCGTCTTCCCGGGCTATGTGTTCGGCCGTGGCTACTGGGAGCTCCAGCGCCACGCGTACCTGTTCTGCGCTCCCACCGAGGTCGGCGGCACCCATCCGGTGATCCTCGAGGCCCTTGCCGCCGGCAACTGTGTCCTCGTCAACGACCACAAGCCCAACGCGGAGACCGTCGGCGATGCCGGGGTGTACTTCTCCGGTCGCTCCGGCGTCCCCGACTTGACCGTGCAACTCGAGCGCCTGCTCGAGCACCCGGAGATCGTTGCGTCCTACCGCGAGCTCGCGCGCGAGCGGGCCCGCGGCTACTCGTGGGAGGCGGTCACCGACGAGTACGAGCGCCTCCTCACGGGCGTGTGCGTGGCACGGGGCCCCGGGTCGCTCCCGCCCGAGCTCATCGATCGCGAGCCCGTCGCGCTGGCGTCTTAGACGCCGCGGCGCCCGGCCAGCCCCGTGAGGGTGGCGAACAGCGCCTCGACGTCGAAACCCGAGAAGAAGTCTTGGTTGAGCGCGCGGGCGCGCGTGGTGCTCTCGCGCGCGAGGTCGAGACCCTCGATCGTCAGCGTGATGGCGACCGAGCGGCTGTCCTGCGCCCGGCGCTGGCGCGACACGATCCCCCTGCGCTCGAGGCCGCGGAGGACCTGCGAGGCCGTGTTGGGGTCCATCCCGCTCTCCTCGGCCAGCCGCCTCTGCGTCGGCGCCTCGCGGCCGCGCGAGTGGCGGTGGAGCAGGGACGCGAGCACGAAGAACTGTGAGGGGGTGACGCCGAGGTCGGCGAGCGTGTCGGCCAGCTCGGCCCGCCAGGCGTGGGCGGCGGCGGCGAGGGCGTATCCGAGTCCGCCCCCGGGCAGCTCATTCGGTTCGTTCACTTGCGTACTATACGTGTACGTATTATCATAGTACGTATGAATGATTCCACTTCGTTTCACTTCATGCCCTCCGGCCCGTTCGACCTCGCGCACGCGAACGGCCACTTCGGCGGCTGGCCCGCGCCGCCGGACGATCCCGAAGCGATCGTGATGGCGTTCCCGCTCGAAGGCCTCGACGCATCCGCGGCCGTCGTCCTGCGCCAGGGAGACGACGGCTCGGTGTCGGGCGAGGTTCGCGGCTGCCCTCCGGCGCTCGCCGAGGTGGCGCAGCGACAAGCGCTGGCTGCGATCTCCCTCGACGTCGACGCGTCCGGCTGGCCGCTCGTCGGGGAGCGCGACCCCGTGGTCGGCGAGCTCCAGTCTGACTACCGGCATCTGCGCCCGGTGCTCTTCCATTCGCCCTACGAGGCGGCGGCCGCGTTCATCATCGGGCATCGGATTCAGATCAAGCAGACTCGCGTGCTGCGCGCGCGGATCGCCGCCGAGACGGGCACCGCGGTCAACATCGGCGGCGAGGGCTTCGCCGCCTTCCCCACGCCGCGCCAGCTGCTCGAGGCCCCGGAGCTCCCGGGGATCTCGAGCATCAAGCAGGAGCGCCTGCGCTCGCTTGCGCAGGCCGCGCAGGGCGGCATGCTCAGGCGCGACCGTCTGCGCGAGCGAGCGCCCGAGCGGGCGCTCGCCGAGCTCGAGGCGCTGCCGGGGATCGGCCCCTTTTTCGCCCAGGGGATCCTCTATCGCGGAGCCGGCGTCGTCGACGGCCTCAGTGACGACGCGATTACGCATTTCGCGGTGACCGAGCGCTACCGCCTCGGCTCTCCCGCCGATCGCGCCAGGACGCTGGAGATCGCCGAGTCCTGGCGACCGTTCCGGGGCTGGGTGGTCGTCCTCCTCCACGTGTGGGCGCGCGGGCGAGGCGGGCTCCCCCCGCGGGAGAAGCGCTAGCCGAGCGCGTCGAAGCGCGCCGCCAGTACGAAGTCGGTCTCGGTCAGGCCGCCCGCCGAATGGTTGGTCATCGACAGCCGGACCTTGTTCCAGCCGTGGAGGAGGATGTCGGGATGATGGTTGGCATCCTCGGCCGCTTCGGCGACTCGGTCGACGAAGGCGATCGCCGCCGCGAAGTCGGCGAACTTCCACTCCCGGACGATCTCATCGCCCTCACGTTCCCAGTCGCTCTCGGCCACGCGGGCCGCGATCTCGTCGTCACTCAGCAGCTGTGTCATATCGTTCTCCTCGAGATGCGCATCGTCAGTCTCGTCCCCTCCGCGACCGAGATGCTGTTCGCGCTCGGGCTCGGGCTCGAGGTTATCGCCGTCACCCACGAGTGCGACTACCCGCCCGAGGCCGGTGGGCTCCCCAAGGTGACCCGCGACGTGCTCCCTCCGGGGCTTAGCGCGGCGGAGATCGACGCTGCCGTGCGCGAGCTGACGCTGGCGGGCGAGCCGATCTACGAGCTCGACGCTGATGCCCTAGTCGACCTGCGTCCTGACCTCATCGTCACCCAGGCGCTGTGCTCGGTGTGCGCCGTCTCCTACGACGACGTGCAGGCCGTCGCCGAGGAGATCGAGAGCCACCCGCAGGTGATCGCCCTCGATCCGCACACGGTGGGCGAGGTGCTGGGCGACGCGCGTACGCTCGCTCAGGCCACCGAGCGCAAGGACGCAGCCGTCGAGCTCATCGGCGAGGCGGCGGCGCGCATCGATCGCGTCAGGCTCGCCGTCCGCGACGCGCGGCGCCCCCGCGTCGCGGCGCTCGAGTGGCTCGACCCGCCGTTTTCCGCCGGTCACTGGACGCCGCAGCTGATCGAGTACGCCGGGGGCGAGGATGTCCTCGGGTTCGCCGGCGAGCATTCCGAGCAGCGCACCTGGGACGAGGTAAGGGCTGCGAGCCCCGACATCGTCATCGTCATGCCATGCGGGTACGACGCGGAGATCGCCCACCGCGAGGCCGAGATGCACCGCGACGAGCTGCTGGCCGTCGGCGCGGGCGAGATCGTCGCCGTCAACGCCTCGGCCTACTTCTCCCGCCCCGGCCCGCGGATCGTCGACGGACTCGAGCTCCTAGCGAGCATCCTGCACCCAGACCGCGTGCCCGAGGCGCCCGGCGAGGCGCTGACGGTCGAGCTCTGAGCGCCCGCACCGTCCTGCTGCTGCACTCCTCGAGCGGCCGCTACGGCGCGGACCGCCAGCTTGCGCTGATGGCCGCCGGCCTCGACCGCTCGCGCTACACGCCGCTCGTCGTGCTCCCGGACGAAGGCGAGCTCGCGACCGACCTGCGCGAGGCGGGGGTCGAGGTGCTGGTGCGGCGGCTCGCGGTGGTGCGACGGGCGCTGCTGACGCCGCGCGGACTGGCGGCGATCGCGGCCGCCGCGGCCCAGGACGCTGTCGCGCTGCGCAAGCTCGCCCTCGCCCGCGATGTCGCCCTCATCCACTCGAACACGTCCGTCGTCCTCGGGGGAGCGGCGGCCGCCGCGAGCGCG
>JALYZL010000204.1 GCA_030948875.1 Actinomycetota bacterium | reverse complement strand
CGAGCAGGGTGACGGAGAGCCCGTCGTGTGTGTTCACGGTGTTCCGAGCTCCTGCTTTCTGTACCGCAAGGTCATTGCCGGGCTCGCGACCCGCGGCCTGCGGGGCGTGGCGTTTGACCTTCCCGGTCTCGGGCTGGCTGACCGCCCGGCCGACTTTGACTACACCTGGTCGGGCCTGGGGCGCTTCTGTCTGGCGGCCGTCGACGCGCTTGGCCTGGCGCGCTTTCATCTCGTGGTGCATGACATCGGTGGGCCGGTCGGCTTCGAACTTGCCGCGGCCGCCCGGGGTCGCGTTGCGTCCCTAACCGTGCTCAACACGATCGTCGACGTCGACACGTTCAAGCGACCCTGGTCGATGGAGCCGTTCGCTCGCCGGGGTCTCGGCGAGCTCTACCTGCGCACGCTGAGCAAGCCGGCCTTCCGGATGCTGATGCGATTGCAGGGAATCCAGGACATGAGCGCGGTGACGGGCGCTGAGCTGGACGCGTACGTCGACCTGCTGCGCGCCACGGACGGCGGCCGAGCGTTTCTCCAGATCATGCGGAGCTTCGAACGCACCCCCGAGAAGCGTGAGCTGTATCGAAGCGTGCTCCGCGACCGCGCATATCCCGTGCAGATCGTATGGGGAGCCAACGACCCGGCCCTTACACTCTCCGAACATGGCGAGGTCGCGCGCCGGGCGGCCGGCCTGAAACAGATCCGCACAGTGCCCGCCAAGCACTTCCTGCAAGAGGACCAGGCCCCCGCGATTGCCGAGCACATCTCCCGCCTGGCTCGAGCCTGACGAGCGGGAATCTGTGCCTTGATCGCCAGCGCGGCTGGGTGGATCCATTCGCCGGCGAGCGGCGCGACGACCCAGGCACCGATCAGCACTTGCGCTCGCGATCGCTTGTGCCCCGGCGCATCCGGTCATCGGCGCTCTTGACGTTGGCTGGCAGTTGCCCGCGGGTATGACTCCGTGGGTGGTAACGAACGAGCAATTCTCGCGAGCTCCGGCGGTTGTGGTCTTGGACGTCAACGAGACGCTGTCTGACCTGGACGGGCTGGTCGGGCTTTTTGACGAGGTCGGTGCGGGTGCTGAGATCCTGCGGGCCTGGTTTGCGGCGACGTTGCGCGACGGCTTTGCGATCACGGCGGCCGGGGGCTACGCTGAGTTTGCGGATATAGCGGTGCCGACGCTGTTCTCGATGCTGTCGCGGGTCGAGGCGCTGCGCGATGATCCTCAGGCGGCAGCTGAGCGCATCGTGCAGGCGATGGCGCAGCTCGATCTACATCCGGACGTGGCCGACGGGTTGCGCCAGATCCGGGATGCCGACATTCGGATGGTCACGTTGAGCAATGGGTCGGCCCGGGTCGCGGAGTCGCTGCTCGAGCGCGCGGGGTTGCGCGACCTGGTGGAGCGGTGCCTGTCGGTCAGCGACGCAGGGCGCTGGAAGCCCGCGCCGGAGTCCTACGCGTATGCCGCGGACCAGTGCGGGGTTCAGCCCGGCGAAATGGCGCTGGTGGCGGTGCACCCCTGGGACATCGATGGAGCTCACCGAGCCGGGCTGCGTACCGGCTGGATCTCACGAGCGGGGCGCTCCTACCCTTCGTTCATGTGCGCGCCGGACGCGAGCGGTCGCGATCTACCCGAGCTCGCATCGATCCTGACCGGGAAGCGATGACAGTGCCCGACCGATCGGTGCGCCGGCTGGAGACGGTGGTCAACGGTGTCGTGCTCAGCTATCTGCGCGGCGGGTCGCGCCCACCGGTTTTGCTCGTTCACGTCGATGAGCTGCTTGCGGCTCGTGCCCACCGGTTTTGCTCGTTCACGTCGATGAGCTGCTTGCGGCTCGTGCCCAGAGCCTCGCTCGGGGGGTGTCGCGGCCTCTCGGCGATGCCGAACGGGAGACGTGGCTGGGCCCCTGGCATGCCGAGGACCGGGTGCGGTCGTGGACGGCCATGGCCGGGGCGGCGGACGCCCGATGCGCCCTTGAGCTCGTGGACCGACTGCGTGAGCGGGCGCTTCCGACGCTGCTCATCTGGGGCGAGCAGGACGAGTTCCAGCGGATCGAGTTCGCCGAGCGCTACTCGAGCGAGATAC